>NZ_LZJB01000119.1:0-840 GCF_001666895.1 Mycobacterium sp. E3298 | reverse complement strand
CTTCACCGGCCCGCAGGTCGGGGAGGACCGCAAATCGCTGACCTTCGCGCTGCGGTTCCGGGCGCCGGACCGCACCCGAGGTGCCGCTGACGGCGACGACGGTGACGGCGGGCTCGATCAGGTCCTCGGCGACCGCGGGGAGCAGCGCCAGCAGCGCCGCGGTCGGGTAGCAGCCCGGCACCGCGATGCGGCGGGCGCCGCGCAGGCGGTCCCGCGCGCCCGGCAGCTCCGGCAGCCCGTAGGGCCAGCTGCCGGCGTGCGGGGACCCATAGAACCGCTCCCAGGCGGCGGCGTCGGTGAGCCGGAAGTCGGCGCCGCAGTCGATGATCACGGTGTCGGGGCCGAGCTGTTCGGCCAGCGCGGCCGAGTGCCCGTGCGGCAGGGCCAGGAACACCACGTGGTGGCCGGCGAGCACCGCGGGTTCGGTGGGCTCGACCACCCGCTGCGCCAGCGGCGTGAGATGCGGGTGGTGCTCGCCCAGCGGGCTGCCCGCGCTGGTCGCGGCGGTCAGCGACCCGATGACGAGGCGTCCGTCGGCGTAGGCCGGATGCCCCAGCAGCAGCCGCAGGATCTCACCGCCCGCATAGCCGCTGGCCCCGGCAACCGCCACCCTCAATACGTCGGCCATTCCGCCGATTCTGCATGGTTATGCAATGCTTTGCAAATCCATTACCAGGGGGTCAGGCCCGCAACTCGGCGCCGACCGCCTCGGCGGCGCGGCGCACCGCGGCGTCGCGGGCCGCGCTGGCGTCGTCCTCGGTCAGGGTGCGGTCCGGCGCCCGGAACCGCAGCGCGAAGGTCAGCGATTTGCGGTCCTCCCCGACCTGCGGGCCGGTGAAG
>NZ_LZJB01000118.1:0-522 GCF_001666895.1 Mycobacterium sp. E3298 | reverse complement strand
TCAATTCCGCGCGGATTTATGCCGGTCCGGGGTCGGGGTCGTTGATGACGGCGGCGTCGGCGTGGAATGCGATCGCCCCGGTGTTCTGCCCGATCACGTTGGTGGCCTGCAACTGCTGCACCAACGCCCGGTTGGCCGCGATCACCGGCGGTGGCACCACCGCGGCGAACGCCGCCTCATAAGCCGCCGCCGCCGCGGCGGCCTGCACCGCGGCCTGCTCGGCCTGCGCCGCCGTGCTGGCCAGCCACTCCGCATACGGGGTGGCCGCGGCCGCCATCGCCGCCGAGGCCGTGCCCGCCCACTCCTCACTGGCCAGCTGAGTCACCACATTCTGATAACTCAACGCAGCAGTTGCAGGCCACCAACGTGATCGGGCAGAACACCGGGGCGATCGCGCAGTTGGAGGCCCAGTACGGCGAGTTTTGGGCCCAGGATGCCGGGGCGATGGCCAACTACTCGGTGCAGTCCACGGCGGCGACCAAGGGCATCACCCAGTTCCAGGCCGCCCCGAAGGTGACCAAC
>NZ_LZJB01000117.1:0-32216 GCF_001666895.1 Mycobacterium sp. E3298 | reverse complement strand
CGCCGCCGAACCCGCCCTCGCCGCGGATCACCAGGGTGGTGAGCGTCTCGGCGATCAGCTTCTCCGAATCCGGGTCGGTGCCCCGGCCGCGCAACACGAGGATCGCGTTCTTGCCCTCGCCCTTGTCCTGGATGTCGGCGACCTCGGTGACCACCGACAGCTTCCCCGCGGCCGGCAACGGCGCGTGCAGCCGGATTTCCTGCGAGCCGTGTAACAGCATGGCCCAGTTGAACGTTCCCACCTTGCCGGCTGCCCCGAAGGCCGGGCAGCAGATCACCGCGTAGGTGGGCAGCACCTGCTGCTCGATGCCGTGGCTGTTCTCGGTGGTGAACGACAGGTCGTCGAGGCCGGCGCCGACGCCGAGCGCATACAGCAGCGTGTCCCGGTCGGTCCACTCGAACAGCATCGGTTCGGTCACCGCGCCGACGGCACTCGGGTCAATGGCCATCTGAGTCTCCTTCGCAAGTAATTTCTCCACTTAACCATCGCAAACCCTTCCCACCGATGCCGTCGGCAGGGCAGGCTATTTGCCATGCCGAAGCGCAGCGTGATCCGGAATGTCTCGAAGGCCGTCGCGGCGCTGACCGCGGTCCTCGTCGTCGGGGCCTGCGGTGGGTCACCGCAGGCACGCAGCATCACGATCACGTTCGTCCGGCACGCCCAGTCGGCATCCAACGCGAGCGGGATCATCGACACCTCGGTGCCGGGGCCCAGCCTGACCCCGGAGGGCCAGGGTCAGGCCCAGCAGGTCGCGCATCAGGCGGGCCATAAGGACTACGACGGCATCTACGCCTCCACGATGGTCAGGACACAGCAGACCGCAGCGCCGCTGGCCTCGGAGCTGGGCAAGCAAGTCGAGGTGCTGCAGGGCATTCAGGAGATCAACGCGGGCTGGTTCGAGGGCAAGCCGATCGCCCAGGAGAATGCGACGTACCTGCTGGCGCCCGCGGACTGGCTCCGGGGCGACACGCAGGACAGCATCCCCGGGTCGATCAGCGGCAAGCAGTTCAACGAACAATTCACCGCCGCAATCGCAAAGGTCTACAACAGCGGCCAGCACAACCCGGTGGTGTTCTCGCACAAATTCGCCATCGAGTACTGGACGCTGATGAACGCGAAAAACGCCAAGGACTCACTGCTGACCAGCCATCCCCTGCCCAACGTCGGCCGCGTGGTGATCACCGGCAACCCGATGAACGGCTGGACCCTGGTCGACTGGGACGGCATTCGCGACTTCCACAACTGACAATCCCCGCCACGCCCGCGACGCCGCGCTTGCGATCGCCACAGGGCTGACAGTGACGACCCGCCACGCCCGGCGACCGCCGCGCTTGCGATCGCCACAGGGCTGACAGTGGCGACCCGCCACGCCCGGCGACGCCGCGCTTGCGATCGCCACAGTTGACGCGGGCGGTCGCGACCGCCACGATGGCTGCATGCGGTATGTCGTTACCGGCGGTACCGGGTTTATTGGTCGCCGCGTCGTCGCCCGGCTGCTGGACACCCAACCCGATGCGCAGGTGTGGGTGCTGGTCCGGCGGGAGTCGCTGGGGCGTTTCGAACGGCTCGCGGCCGAGTGGAGTGACCGGGCCAAACCGCTGGTCGGAGCGCTGCCGGAGCTGGAGCTGACCGACGAGACCCTCGCCGAGCTGGGCAGCATCGACCACGTCGTGCACTGCGCGGCCATCTACGACATCACCGCCGGCGAGCCCGAGCAGCGGGCCACCAATGTCGAGGGGACCCGCGCCGTCATCGAGCTGGCGCGGCGGCTCGGCGCGACGCTGCACCACGTGTCCTCGATCGCGGTCGCGGGGGACTTCCCCGGCGAATACACCGAGGACGACTTCGATGTCGGCCAGCCGTTGCCGACCCCGTATCACCGGACCAAGTTCGAGGCCGAGTTGCTGGTGCGGTCGGCGCCCGGGCTGCGTTATCGGATCTACCGCCCGGCGGTGGTGGTCGGCGATTCGCGCACCGGCGAGATGGACAAGATCGACGGGCCGTACTACTTCTTCGGCGTGCTGGCCAAGCTGGCGGTGCTGCCCAGGTTGACGCCGATCATGCTCCCCGACACCGGCCGCACCAACATCGTGCCGGTCGACTACGTCGTCGACGCGCTCGTGGCGCTGATGCACGCCGACGGTCTGGACGGCCGCACCTTCCACCTCACCGCCCCCAAAACCGTTGGGCTGCGGGGCATCTACCGCGGCGTCGCCAAGGCGGCCGGGCTCCCGCCGGCGCGCGGGTCGCTGCCCGGCTCGGTGGCCGCCCCGGTGCTGAAGGTGCGCGGGCGGGCCAGGGTGCTGCGCAACATGGCGGCCACCCAGCTCGGTATCCCGGCCGAGGTCTTCGACCTGGTCGACCTCAAGCCCACCTTCATCAGCGACCAGACCCGGAAAGCCTTGCGCGGCACGGGCATCGAGGTGCCCGAGTTCTCCAGTTACGCGCCCGGGCTGTGGCGGTACTGGGCCGAGCACCTGGACCCGGACCGGGCGCGCCGCGACGACCCGCACGGGCCGCTGCACGGCCGGCACGTCATCATCACCGGCGCGTCCAGCGGCATCGGCCGGGCGGCGGCCATCGCGGTGGCCGAGCGCGGGGCGACGGTGTTCGCCCTGGCCCGCAACGCCGACGCGCTGGATCAACTGGTCGCCGAGATCCGCGCGGCCGGCGGTGACGCCCACGCCTTCACTTGCGACGTCACCGATTCCACCTCGGTCGAGCACACCATCAAGGACATCCTGGGCCGCTTCGACCACGTCGACTACCTGGTGAACAACGCCGGCCGGTCGATCCGCCGCTCGGTGGTCAACTCGACCGACCGGCTGCACGACTACGAGCGGGTCATGGCGGTCAACTACTTCGGCGCGGTGCGGATGGTGCTGGCGCTGCTGCCGCACTGGCGCGAGCGCCGCTTCGGTCATGTGGTCAACGTCTCCAGCGCCGGCGTGCAGGCCCGCAATCCGAAGTACAGCTCGTACCTGCCCACCAAGGCGGCGCTGGACGCGTTCGCCGACGTGGTCGGCTCGGAGACGCTGTCCGACCACATCACGTTCACCAATATTCATATGCCACTGGTCCGTACGCCGATGATCGCGCCGTCGCACCGGCTCAACCCGGTGCCCGCGATCAGCCCCGAGCGCGCGGCCGCCATGGTGGTGCGCGGCCTGGTCGACAAGCCGGCGCGCATCGACACCCCCCTCGGAACGCTGGCCGAGGCCGGCAACTACTTCGCCCCGCGGACGTCCAGGCGGATCCTGCACCAGCTGTACCTCGGTTACCCCGACTCGGCCGCGGCCCGCGGACTGCCCACCGAGCCGCCCGCCGCGCCCCCGCCGCGGCGCAAGCCGAGGCGGCCCGTCCGCGCCGTCACCGGCGGCATCCGGACGCCGCGGGGAGTCAAACGGTTGGTGCGCCGGGTGCCCGGGGTGCACTGGTAGTCCGGGCGTTTCAGCCGCGCCTGATTGCGGTATTCCGGCGCGATGACCCGGACGCTTTCCGCGAAACGGGCGGACGCCGACCCGGTGGCCGCCGCGGCCCGCCTGGTCGCCACGCGAGGCGTCGCGGTGATGTCCTCACTCGACGTGACGCGGAGCCTGGGCGCCGGCCGCGAGGAGTGGACCCGATTCGCCCGGCACTGGCAGCAGCTGGGACCCGACCCGTACGCCGCGGAGCTGGGGGTGCAGCGGCTGCGCCGGTACGGCCAGTACTCCTTTCGCGACGGTGCGCTGCGCCCGGTGCCCAGGAGCACGTTCGCGCAACCCGAGGACTCCAACCCCCTCTACATCGGCAAGGACCGCGACTTCGAGCCGCTGACCGACGCTTTCGCCCGGGATCCGTTGCTGCGCAGGATCATCGACCTGCTGGCCCGAGTGGCGGCGGCGCTGGACGACGTCGCGGACTGGAACGTCAAGGTGCATCCGTTCCGGGTCCGGTCGTTGTCCGACGACGGCGGCCATCCGACGCCGGAGGGCATGCACCGCGACGGCGTCACCCTGGTCAGCTCACTGCTGGTCGGGCGGCGCAACGCGATCGGCGGCGAGAGCACGGTGAATGACCGCGACGGCAGGCAGTTGCTGGCGACGACGCTGGCCGAACCCGGCACGCTGATGTTGGGCGACGACCGCCGCACCCTGCACGGCGTCTCCCCGATCCGCCCGATCGACGGCTCGGGCCCCGCCCAGCGCGACGTCCTGGTGGTCACCTTCGCCTCGGCGTGGCCCTGAGCGACGGTATCGTTGCCGCGGTGATGCCCGTATTTGTCGACGTCGACACCGGCGTCGACGACGCGCTGGCGCTGATGTACCTGTTCGCCAGCCCGGACGCCGACGTGGTCGGCATCGCCTCCACCGGGGGAAACGTTGCGGTGCAGCAGGTTTGCGAGAACAACCTGGGCCTGCTCGAGCTGTGCGGGCGCACCGGCGTGCCGGTCTCCAAGGGCGCCGAGGAGACCCTCACCGGGCCGATGAGCCTGCCGTCGAAGGTTCACGGCCCTCGCGGACTGGGCTATGCCGAACTGCCAGCCACCGATCGCCGGCTCACCGTCCACGACTCGGCGACCGCGTGGGTGCGCGCCGCGCGCGCCCATCCCGGTGAGCTGATCGGCGTGGCCACCGGCCCGCTGACCAATCTGGCGCTGGCGCTGCGCGCCGAGCCGGCGCTGCCGACGCTGGTGCGCCGGCTGGTCGTCATGGGCGGCTCCTACGATCACCGCGGCAACACCACCGCGGTGGCCGAATGGAACATCAGCGTGGACCCCGAGGCCGCGGCCGAAGTCCTGGACGCCTGGGCGACCGTTGAGCCGCAACGGCTTCCGATCCTGTGCGGCCTGGATCTGACCCGCAAGGTGGCGATGACGCCGGAGCACCTCACCAGGCTGGCCGCCGCTGCCGGGTCGACGACGATGCCGATGAGCGCGGGCGACGAGCCCGGCACGCGGTCGACCGCGTCCAACGCGTTGATCCGGGTGATCGAGGACGCGATGCGGTTCTACCTGGAGGCCTACCACGACATCGGCCACGGCTTCCAGGCGCACCTGCACGATCCGCTGGCCGCCGCCGCGGCGCTGGACCCGGGGCTCGTCACCATCCGGCCCGCGACGGTGGACATCGAGCTGACCGGCACGCTGACCCGCGCCATGACCGTGACCGACTGGTCGGGGCGCCGAGAACCCAACGCGCTGATCGGGATCGACGTGGACGCGGCGGCCTTCTTCGACCGGTTTATCGAACGGGTTGGGAGCTTCGCCCGCCGGTTATCCAACACCCCATGAAGATCCGCCTCATCGAAGTTCTGCGCGCGGGGTGGGGTGCCGTGCTGCTGACCGCCCCCTCCGGGGTGCTTGGCCACATCCACGGGGTGCAGGTCGACCACAAGTCGCTCGTCGTCACCCGGATCCTGGGCGGGCGCCACCTGGTCCAGGCACTGCTCTCGGGCATCAATCCCGGCCCGGAGGTGCTGGCGGCCGGCGTGTGGGTCGACACCGTGCACTCCGCGACGGCGCTCGGCCTCGCCGCGGCGGACCGGCACCGCGCCCGCGGCGGGGTGACCGACGCCGCCGTCGCGGCGTCGTGGGCGGCCCTGGGCTGGCGCCACCTGCGCACCGGTCAGGCCAGGACCGACCGCGTCCGGGGCCGCGACCGGCTGGCCCGCGCGGTGGTGGGCGCGCTCCCCGGCGGTGGCGGGCTGATGGCGCAGGCGCGGGCGGTCCGCTGCGGGCGGGCCTAGGAAGTCATTTCTGCAACGTGAATTGATTGACGTCGATGTATCCGATGCGGAACATCTCGGCGCAGCCGGTCAGGTATTTCATGTACCGTTCGTACACTTCCTCGGATTGCAGCTCGATGGCCTGGTCCTTGTGGGCTTGCAGCGCGGCAGACCAGATGTCGAGCGTCTTCGCGTAGTGCGGCTGCAACGACTGGACGCGACTAACTGTGAAGCCATTCGCGGTGGCGCGTTCTTGCACCATCGGTATCGAGGGCAGTCGCCCGCCCGGAAAGATCTCGGTCACAATGAATTTGACGAATCGGGCGAATGTAAACGAGATGGGCATGCCGCGTTCGACCATCTCCGTCGGATGAAGCCCGGTGATGGTGTGCAACAACATGATCCCGTCATCGGGCAGCAGGTCATGCGCCAGGGTGAAGAACGCGTCGTAGCGCTCGTGCCCGAAGTGTTCGAAGGCGCCGATGCTGACAATCCGGTCGACGGGCTCGTCGAACTGTTCCCAGCCGCGCAGCAGAATCCTCGCCGAACGCGGGCTGGCGGATTGGGCGATCAGCCGCTCGACGTGATCGGCCTGGTTGCGACTCAGGGTGAGGCCGACGACGTTGACGTCGTACTTTTCGAGGGCGCGCATCATCGTGGCCCCCCAGCCGCAGCCGACGTCGAGCAACGTCATACCCGGTTGCAACCCAAGTTTGCCCAGGGCGAGGTCGATTTTGGCGATCTGCGCCTCTTCCAGCGTCATGTCGTCGCGCTCGAAGTAGGCGCAGCTGTACGTCTGGGTGGGGTCGAGGAAAAGCCGGAAGAATTCGTCCGACAAATCGTAGTGGGCCTGCACATCGTCGAAGTGCGGCGTTAAATCCGTCCCCTCGGGGGGCTCCGACGTCGTAGGCATCGTGACAGCCTAGTCGCCGATTTGAGCACGCCGGAAACAGTGAAGTCTCCCGGTCCCTCTGGCATCGGCACGGGGGTGGGGATGACGCCCATCCGGTGCGGATAGCGCCGTCACTCGTAGCTGCCTTCGAGGTACCAGCGCCGCTGGCGGTAGCACAGCAGAAACGCCCGCTCGCCCTCCAGCAAGACCTGCGCGCGGGCGGTGCGGCCCCTTCCCACGTCGGGATCCCACCACCGCTCGTCGACCGGCCATGGCCCGGCCCACCAGTCCAGCCGCTCGTCCTTGCCGTGCACGGTCAGCCGCGCCGGGTCGGCGGAGAACAGCCCACGGCCGGTCACCCGCACCGAATTCCCTTGGCCGTCAAGCAGTTCCACCGGGTCGTCCAGCAAAACCGCCGGTGACGGCTCGGGCAGCCGCCCGGGCCACGGCAGAGTCGGGTCGGCCCGCGGCGCCGGTTCGTCGCCCAGCGGGGTCAACGTGATGCGTTCGGCCGGCCCGCGCCCGCCGGACAGCACCGGCACCCGCACCGCCTCCGGGCCGAGCAGGCCCTGCACCCGCACCAGGGCGCGACGGGCCCGCAGCCGGTCCTCCTCGCCGAGGCCGCCCCACAGCGGCAGCTGCAGCGCCTCGGCCGACACCACCTCGACCGCCTGCAACCGCAGCAGCGTCACCGGCGCCGTCGGGCGGGGATTGCGCGTGGTCCGGCTGCTCAACCAGCCGTCCAGTTGCCAGCGCACCCGGTCGGCGGTGGCATCCTCGGTCAACGGCTCGGCGCATCGCCACACCCGGTGCAGTTCTTCGCCGTTGGCGGTGACGGCGTGAATGCCCAGCCGGGTGCAGCCCACCCCGGCGCCCATCAGAGTCCGATGCAGCGCGGCGGCCAGCGAGCGGCCGGCGAAGGCCGCGGCGTCGACCCTGTCTATCGGCGGGTCGCAGTCCAGCACGGCCTCCAGCTCTTCCGGCGGCTCGCGCCCGGACGGTCCCCGCTCGGGTTCACCGCGGGCCAACCGGTGCGCGGCCACCCCGTCGGCGCCGAACCGGGAGGCCACGTCGGTGGCCGACAGCGCGGCGAATTGCCCGATGGTGCGAATCCCCATGCGCCACAACAGGTCCGTCAGCTCTTCCCGGCCAGGACCACACAGGCTGGGTTCGGTGGCGAGTTGGCGGATAGACAGCACAGACAGGAACTTCGCGTCACCGCCCGCCGGGACGATCCGGCCCGCCCGCGCGGCGAAGACCGCGGTGGACAGCCGGTCTGCGACCCCGACCTGGCACTCGGCGCCGGCCGCAGCCACCGCATCGATCAGCCGCTCGGCGGCGTCGGCCTCGGAGCCGAAATAGCGGGCCGCCCCGCGCACCGGCAACACCAAGAGCCCGGGCCGCAGCACCTCGGCACGCGGCACCAGGTCGTCCACCGCCGCGATGACCGACTCGAAGAAGCGGGCGTCGCGGTCCGCGTCGGCGGTGGTGACGTGCAGCTGCGGGCAGCGGGCCGCCGCCTCCCGGCGCCGCAGCCCCCGCCGGACCCCCGCCGCGCGGGCGGCCGCCGAACAGGCGATCACCCGATTGGCCAACGTGACCGCCACCGGGGCGGTCGCGGAGAGGCCGGCGGCCGCGGCCGCGGCGACCGCGGGCCAGTCCATGCACCAGATGGCCAGCACCCGGGATGCCACTGGTGAATTCACCCGGCTCGCGCCCGGGCGGTCACCCGCCGGCCCGCACACACCCCGCTGACCTGCAGCCGCACCCGGCTGATCCGGCCGAACCCAGGGCGGCCCCCCGAGGTGAGCTCGTAACCGCAGACCCGAGCCTCCAGCCGGGTGGGCGCCCCCTGCCAGTCACCGTCGGTGACCAGCACGGTGCACCCCTTGTTGCGGGCCCGCGCTACCACCGCCCGCGCCCGGGTCTGCGGCACCCGGCGCCCGCCCAGGCCGAGGACCACCAGATCCATGCCGTCGACGAGCACCGCGGCCACCTCCACCGGGTCGGTGCCGGGATCCGGGATCACCGCGACCCGGCTCAGATCCGCCCCCATCTCCGCGGCCGCCAGCAGCCCGATATCCGGCTGGCCGACGATTGCCACGTTGCCGCCCGCCGCCGTCACCGCGGCCACCATGCTCAGCAGCAGCGACCGGGCGCCCGAGAGGACCGCCACCGATCCGCGCGGCAGGGGCGCCGGCAGCGACTCCGCCAACCACCGCGGCAGCGCCAGTTGGGCTTCCGATTCCGGCAGCAGATCGTCGGCATGGTTGGCCGCGGGCCCCGGCGCCTTCCCGATGATCACGGCCATCCGCCGCCGAAGCGATTCGAGCTGCTCAGCGCGATTTTCGGAGGCCAAAGCCGCGGTCATGACTGCCTCCTGTTCGAATGTATGTTCGATACAGTTGGAGTAAACACCCGCCCTCCGACAACCGTCAAGAAACGTGAGAGGCTGCTTTATGCGGTCGTTGCTGGTGTGGCTGATGGTGCTCTTTTGCTGTACTTTTCCGGTGCCAAGTGCCGCCGCTCCCTGCCGGCAGGCGGAGCTGTTCGCCACCGACACCACCGATCCCCTGTTCGAGGCGCAGGCCACCGTGACGATCGCGTCAAGCGGCGCGGCGGTGACGGGATCGACCCCGCTCGACGGGGTGTACTGGTCGAGCGCGCTGCACCGGAACACCCGGGAGAGCTCGCGGGAATTTCATCTGTGCGGCGCCGACGGCTCGGTGCACGCCGCCGCCGAGGCGCTGCGCCGCCAGTTCGACCAAAAAGCGGTGCTGACCTTCGACTACGAGCCCACGCCGGACCAGGACGCGATCATCATCGCCGTGCCGGAAGTCGACATCGCCCGCTTCGGCGACGCGCTGGCGGCCGACCCGGCCGCCCGCGACCGCATCCGGGGTGGATCGGTCACCACCACCGACCACACCTTGATCCTGGTCGCGGGAAACCACGATCGAGACGTCGCCCGACGACTCGTCGGCGAAGCCGGCGGCAACTGGGCAGCCGCCACGATCGCTTACGGCCGAAGCGAATTCGTGGAGTAGCCACGCTCTCGAGTGTGCGGCTGGCCGCACGTTCGGCCACGAGTGTGCGGCTGGCCGCACGTTAGACGCAAAAAGCGAGCGCCTTCACTCCCACTCGATGGTGCCGGGGGGTTTGCTGGTGATGTCGAGCACCACGCGGTTGACCTCGCGGACCTCGTTGGTGATGCGGGTCGAGATGCGCTCCAGCACCTCGTAGGGCACCCGGGTCCAGTCGGCGGTCATGGCGTCCTCGCTGGACACCGGCCGCAGCACGATCGGATGCCCGTACGTCCGGCCGTCACCCTGCACACCGACCGAGCGGACCTCGGCCAGCAACACCACCGGGCATTGCCAGATCAGGTTGTCCAGGCCGGCGGCGGTGAGTTCCTCGCGCGCGATCGAGTCGGCGCGCCGCAGGGTCTCCAACCGCGCCGCGGTAACCTCGCCGACGATTCGGATGCCCAACCCGGGCCCCGGAAAGGGTTGGCGCGCAACGATTTCCTCCGGCAGGCCCAGCTCGCGCCCGACGGCGCGCACCTCGTCCTTGAACAGCAGCCGCAGCGGCTCGACGAGCCGGAACTTCAGGTCGTCGGGCAGACCGCCGACATTGTGATGGCTCTTGATGTTGGCGGTTCCGCTGCCCCCGCCAGACTCCACCACGTCGGGATACAGCGTGCCCTGCACCAGGAACTCGACCTCGGATCCGGTGTCGCTCAGGATGTCTCGGACCGCGCCCTCGAAGGCCCGGATGAACTGGCGGCCGATGATCTTGCGCTTGCCCTCGGGGTTGGTCACCCCCGACAGCGCGTGCAGGAAGGTGTCCGCGGCGTCGACGGTGACCAGGTTGGCGCCGGTGGCGGCGACGAAGTCGCGCTGCACCTGCGCGCGCTCGCCGGCACGAAGGAGCCCGTGGTCGACGAAGACGCACGTCAGCCGGTCGCCGATGGCGCGCTGCACCAGCGCGGCCGCCACCGCCGAGTCCACCCCGCCGGACAGCCCGCAGATCGCGTGCCCGTCACCGATCTGTTCGCGCACCTGCTCGACCAGCGCGCCGGCGATGTTGGCGGGCGTCCACTCCGCGCCCAGCCCGGCGAAGTCGTGCAGGAACCGGCTGAGCACCTGCTGCCCGTGCGGGGTGTGCATGACCTCGGGGTGGTACTGCACCCCGGCCAGGCGGCGGCTCCGGTTCTCGAAGGCGGCCACTGTCGCGCCCGCGCTGCTGGCGACCACGTCGAACCCCTCCGGCGCGGCGGTGACCGCGTCGCCGTGACTCATCCAGACCGGCTGAGTGCTTGGCAGCCCCGAATGCAATTCGCCGCCAACAACTTTCAGCTCGGTGCGGCCGTATTCGCTGGTGCCGGTGCGGGCGACCGTCCCGCCCAGCGCCTGCGCCATGGCCTGGAATCCGTAGCAGATGCCGAACACCGGCACACCGAGGTCGAACACCGCCGGATCGAGCTGCGGGGCGCCCTCCTCGTAGACGCTGGACGGCCCCCCGGACAGCACCAGCGCCGACGGCTGCCGGGCCTTGATCTCGTCGATCGACGCCGTGTGCGGGATGACCTCGGAGAAGACCCGCGCCTCGCGGACGCGCCGGGCGATCAGCTGCGCATATTGGGCGCCGAAGTCGACCACCAACACGGGCCGCGGCGAGGGGGTTTCCACGGCAGCCAGCTTAGTGGCCGGCTGGGACCGCCCCGGTGGGGCCGTGCCCACGCCCGCCTCACATCAGGTGCGTGGGCTGCGCAATGCCGAATCGGGTGCCGGCGTAGCGCTTCAGCGCCGCCGGGCTGAAGTACACGTGCTGGCCGGCGGTGTGCAGGTCGCGGAAGCATCGTTGCAGGGGGTGCCCTGCGTGCACCGCGCCCGCCCCGGCCAAGCCGAACGCCGTGTCGACCGCGTGGCGCGCCGCTCGCATCGCCTGCTGGGCGGCGAGCTGGAAGCCGGCGCGCTGCTGAAGCGGCGGCGGATCGCCGGCCCGGGCGGTTTCCCACAGGGCGCCCGCCTCGTCGAGGACGAAGGCGCGGGCGGATTTCAAACCGGCGTCGGCCCGGGCGAACTCGACTTGGGCGGCGGGGTCGGCGGCGAGCGGCTCGAACGTGCCGGCGCGCGCCTTCGTCGGTGCGAGGTCGGCGAATTCGTCGAGTGCGCGCCGCGCGATCCCGAGCGGGACGCCGACCAGGCCCACACCCACCAGGGTGAAGAACGGCAGCCGCCACAACGGGCCGTCCCGGCGGGCCGGTTCGAAGAACGGGCTGATGGTGTGTTCCTCGGCGACGTGCACGCCGCGCGCAACCACGTCGTTGCTGCCGGTGGCGCGCAACCCCAGGACGTCCCAGTTGTCGACGATCTCGACGTCCGCGCGCGGGAAGAACGCCAGGCGCCAGTCGGGGCCGCGCCCGGGCAGCATCCGCGGCGCGTCACCGTCGAAGACGAACATCCCGCCCAGCATCCATTCGGCGTGGCGGCAACCGCTGGCGAACGGCCACCGGCCGTCGACCGCGAACCGGCCGCGGCCGTCCGGGACGGCGCGCCCGGTGGGGGCGAACACCGTGGCCGCCAGGAAGTCGGCGTCCGGACCGAACAGCGCTGCTGCGGCGACGGGTTCGAGCCAGGCGGTGAACGCGGGCGCGCCCGCCCCGATCGCCGCGACCCAGCCCACCGAACCGTCGGCGCGCGCAAGTTCCTCGATCATCTCGATGAACTCGACTGGGGCCACTTCGAATCCGCCGAGCGAGCGCGGTTGAACGGCACGGAAAATGCCCGCGCCGCGCATCCGCTCGACCAGATCGATCGGCAAGGTGCCCAGCGCCTCGGCCTCGGCGGCGCGCCGCGTGATTTCGGGGGCCAGGGCACGCGCCACGTCGGCGGGATTGGCGCCGTCCGAAAGGCCGGCGGCGTGGCGGGTTGCGGTTCTCATCTCAAGCTCCCCAATTCTGATACAGTGAACTGTAATAGATACAGGAGCATGTACTCAATTATGGGATCTGTCAAGCGCGAGCCCCCCCGCCGGTACGACTCGACCCGTCGCAGGCAGCAGGCGCAGCACAACCGGCACGCGGTGCTGGCGGCCGCCCGGCGGCGCTTCCTGGCCCAGGGGTACGCGGCGACGACGATCGCCGAGATCGCCCGCGATGCCGCCGTGTCGGTCGAAACGGTGTACAAGACGTTCGCGACCAAGGCCGGCGTGTTGAAAGCGCTCTTCGATGTGTCGGTCGCCGGCGATGACGAGCCGATCCCGATGGTCGAGCGCGACGTCATCCAGGAGGTGGCCGACGCCACCGAGGCCGTCGACAAGCTGGAGCTCTACGCCAAGCACCTGGTCGCCAGCATGCCGCGCAGCGCACCGGTCCAGCTGCTCGCCCGCGACGGCGCCGCGGTGTCGCCGGACGCCGCCGCCGTCTGGAAGCAGATCAGGGACGAGACCCTGACCGGCATGACGATGTTCGCCTCCGACCTCGCCCGCACCGGGCAGCTGCGGGTCAACGCCAGACAGGCGCGAGACATCCTGTGGACCTATCACGCACCCGAGCTCTACGAGCTGCTCGTGCTCGAACGCGGCTGGTCGGTCAGCCGCTATGGCAAGTTCATCGCGCAGGCGTGGATCGACGCCCTGCTCGTCCGGTGAGTCCTACAGCCCGAACGCCTGCCGCACCGCGCCGACGGTTTGTGGATCACCTTCGAAGTTGACGCGCCGCAGCGCCGCCCGTCGCTTCGCGTCGCTCACGCCCAGGCGCGCGCCGACCAGATCCGCGGCGCTGGCGGTGATCGTCACCGAAGGCTCGCCACGAGCGCCGGCGAGCCGCCCCTGCGTCACGGCGAATTCGAAACGGCGGCCGTCGATGTCGATGCGGATCGTCGCCTCCAGGCCGGCCGCCCCGGCCGAATCGAAGCCGAGCAGGAATCCGGCCAGGAAACCGTTCAAGGGCGTTCCCGGCCCGTCCCCGATCGGGTCCATCCGGTCCAGCCCGAACAACGCGACGCTCCGCAGCACGGGCAGGACCCGCTGCCAGCCCAGGTCGCTGAGCGTGTAGACGGTGCGCCCGATCGGGGCGGGCAGGTCGGTCCGGTCGACGATCCCCGCCTCCTGCAATTCCTTCAGCCGCTCGGCCAGCAGATTGGTCGCAATGCCCGGCAGCGCGTCGCGCAGGTCACCGTAGCGGCGCGCGCCGCCGACCAGCTCGCGCAGGATCAGCAGCGTCCACCGCTCGCCGAGGACGTCGAGGCCACGCGCGATCGGGCAATTCTGGTTGTAGTTCCTGCGGGACGCCACCACGCCAGTCTACCTAACGGCAGACGTCTTTTTCAACTTACTACTTGGTTTATTTGTCTAGGAGCTTTAACGTCTTGTCCATGCCTATCGACCCGCTATTCCGGAACCGGCCGATCGCCGCGCTGGCCGTCATCTGCCTCGGTGTCTTCGTCATCAGCGTCGACGCCACCATCGTCAACGTCGCGCTGCCGACGCTGTCGCGCGAACTCGGGGCCGACACCGCCCAGCTGCAGTGGATCGTCGACGCCTACACCCTGGTGATGTCCGGCCTGCTGCTCTCGGCGGGCAGCCTGTCCGACCGGTACGGCCGGCGGGGGTGGCTCAACTCCGGGCTCGCACTCTTCGCCGCCACGTCCGCCCTTGCGGCACAGGCGAATTCGGCCGACCAGCTGATCGCCGCACGCGCCGCCATGGGCGTGGGCGCGGCGGTGATCTTTCCGACCACGCTCGGACTGATCACCAACATCTTCACCGACGCGGGCGCGCGCGCCAAGGCGATCGGGCTGTGGGCGGCGATGGTGGGCGTCGGGGTGGCCGTCGGACCGATCAGCGGTGGCTGGCTGCTCGAACACTTCTGGTGGGGCTCGATCTTCATGGTCAACATCCCCGTGGCCGCCGTGGCCATCATCGGCGGCTTCCTCTTCGTTCCGACCTCGCGCGACCCGGCCGCCCCGCGCGTCGACGTCCCCGGGCTGATCCTGTCCGCCGCCGGGATCACCGCCCTCGTCTACACGGTCATCCAGGCGCCCACCTGGGGATGGACCAACGGCCGGACCGCGGCCGGATTCGCCCTTGCGGCAACGGTCCTCGCCGTGTTCGCCTTGTGGGAGCGGCGCACCACGCATCCGATGCTTGACGTCTCGGTGTTCGTCAACCGCCGGTTCTCCGGCGGCAGCCTTGCGGTGACCGCCGGCTTCCTGACCTTGTTCGGGTTCATCTTCGTCATCACCCAGTACTTCCAATTCATCAAGGACTACACCGCGTTTCAGAGCGGCGTGCGGCTGCTTCCGGTCGCCGCCTCCATCGCGCTTGCCAGCATCCTGGGGCCCCGGCTGGTGGAACGAATCGGCACCACGGCCGTCGTCGCCGCCGGCCTCACCGTGTTCGCCGCCGGCCTGGCGTGGGCGTCCACGGCGAACGCCGCCACACCCTACGACCAGATCGCCATGCAGATGCTGCTGCTCGGTGGCGGCCTCGGCCTGACCGTTTCCCCGGCGACCGAGGCGATCATGGGGTCGCTGTCGGTGGACAAGGCCGGCGTCGGTTCGGCCGTCAACGACACCACGCGCGAACTCGGCGGCACGCTCGGGGTGGCCATCGCCGGCAGCATCTTCGCGTCGGTGTATTCCGGGCATCTCGGGGCGGATGCCTTGACCGGGCTGCCCGCCGAGCCAATGCGGCACTCGATGGCGCTGGCGCACAGGGTGATTCAGCAACTGCCCCCGCCACAAGCCGGCTATGTCCGCGGCGTCGTCGATCACGCATTCCTCGACGGTCTGCGGGTGAGCTCGCTGGTATGCGCCGGCATCGCACTGGGCGCCGCAATCGTCGTCGGCTGGTTGTTGCCGGCGCGTCAAACCGAAAGGGAAGTGTCATGAACGGTCGTGTGTTGGTAACCGGCTCCACCGGCAGAATCGGCGCTGCGGTCGCTGCCCAACTGCTGGATAAGGGGGTCGCCACCAGGGCCATGGTGCACCGTGAGGACGCGCGCAGCGCACGGCTGCGCGAGCTGGGCGCCGATGTGGTCGTCGCCGATATGTTTGACATCCAACAGGTTACGGCTGCGATGGACGGTGTCGATCGGCTCTACTTCAACCCGCCGTATCATCCTCACGCGCTCGATAGCGCAGTTGCCTTCGCGGTCGCCGCGCGGCGGACCGGCACGCAGGCGGTGGTGGCGCTCGGCCAGTGGACGGCCAGCCCGGAGCACCCTTCGTTGATGACCAGGCAGGCCTGGCTGACGGACAAGCTTTTCGAGCTTCTGCCGGACACCGCGCATGTGGCCGTCGATCCGGGATACTTCGCCGACAACTACCTGCAGCTGGCCGGAATGGCGGCGCAGCTGGGCGTGCTACCGACGCCGACCGGAGCACGCCGAAACGCGCCCCCGTCGAACGAAGACATCGCCCGCGTGGCGGTCGGCGCGCTCCTTGACCCGCACCGTCACGACGGTCGGTCCTACCGCCCGACCGGACCGGCGCTGCTATCGGGACCCGAGATCGCCGACGCGCTAGGCGAGGCGTTGGGCCGGCGGGTGCGCCACATCGAGATTCCGCCATGGATGTTCATGCGCGCCGTGCGGGTCAGCGCAAAACGACTCGGCGCCGACCTGTTCTTCCAGTCCAGCCTGCGGCACTACCTGCCTGAATACGGCCTGGGCACCTGGGAGATAAGCGCCCCCACCACGCATGTGCGTGACGTCGCGGGCGTCGAACCCGAGGATTTCCTGACCATCGCACGCCGCTATGTCGGCCCCGAGACACGGCGCACTCCGGGCAATTTCATGCGCCAGCTCGGCAACTTTCTGTTGACCGGACTCGTACCCATGCACCGGCTGGACAAATTCGACAGGCTCCAACAACATCCGCAACCCGCCCACCCCCTGCTCTCCGGCGAATCCGTGGTGTGGCGGAAGGAGCACACCACACCAGAGAGGATCGGAACACGATGAACGGCAGCACGTATGTTCTCGGCCACGCCGACGCGGAGGTGCGGCGGCTGCTCCTGCAGGGCAGGCTCTACAACGACTACACCGAGCACGCGCTGCGCCTCGCCGGCCTGCGCCCGGGGATGCGGGTGCTCGACATCGGCAGCGGGCCCGGCGACGTCTCGTTCATCGCGACCCGGCTGGTCGGCCCGACCGGGAGCGTCCTGGGGGTGGACGCCGCACCCGAGATGGTCGAGCTGGCCCGCGCCCGTGCGGCCGAACAGGGCCTGGGCACAGTACGTTTCATCCACTCCGCAATTGACGCGATCGAGCTGCACGAGCCCGTCGACGCGATCGTCGGCCGGTTGATCCTCATGCACCTGCCCGATCCGGCGACCGCCCTCGGCCGGCTCAGCTCGTTCGTGCGCCCCGGCGGCGTGATCGCGTTCTCCGAGAACGACATTGCCGCTGCGCGCAGCGTCCCGGAGATACCGCTATTCGGTCAGGTGATATCGGGGATCGTGCGGGCCTTCGAGGCCATGGGCCTGTCCGCGCGGTTCGGCACCACGCTGCACACGATCTTCGCCGACGCCGGCCTGGGCTCGCCGAGGCTCACCATCGGCGCGCCGATCGGGACGGCCGCCGACGCCGACGTCCTGGCGTACGGCGCGGAAGTCTGGCGGCTGGTCTCCCCCATCGCACAACAGGGCGGCTTCGCCATCGACGAGGTCGCCGACATCGGCAACTTCGTGCCGCTCTTCCGCGAGCAGGCGATCGCGGCCGACGCCCTCATCATGATGCCGCCCATCATCACGGCCTGGGTGCAGAAGTGAACGACACGATTGCGAGCCAGTACTCGACCGGCCTGTCGCGCGGCCAGATCGAGCGGGCGCTGATCTCGGCCGGTAAGGACCTGGACCGGCTGGCCCCGGCTGACCTGGGCCTGCTGGAGGACTTCCACACGATGGGCCGCGTGGCGACCGGACAGCTGGTGGACCTGGTGGGGATCACCGGTGACAGCGAGGTGCTCGATGCCGGCAGCGGCGTCGGCGGCACCGCCCGCTACGTCGCCGACCGCTACGGCTGCCACGTCACCGCGGTGGATCTCACCGCCGAATATTGCGAAACGCACCGCTGGCTCAATCGGCTCGTCGGGCTCGACGGCCGGATCTCCGTTCACCAATCCGACGTCACCGAACTCCCGTTCGCCGACGGCACTTTCGACGTCGTCATCAGCCAGCACGTCCAGATGAACGTGGCCGACAAGGCGCGCCTCTATTCCGAGGCGCACCGAGTGCTCAAGGACGGCGGACGGCTTGGCTTGTGGGACATCACAACCGCCGGAGCGGGTGCGCTCGACTTTCCCCTGCCGTGGGCCGACGCGCCCGCGCGCAGCCATCTGGTGACGCCCGGCGCGCTCCGCGCCGCCGTGCAGTCGGCGGGGTTCGTCGTCGAGCAGTGGAACGATCTCACCGACCAGGCCAGCGCGTTGATGCAGGCGATCCTCGCCCAGCCGTTTAGCCCGCTGGGGCTGCACGCCTTCGTCACCGACTTCGACCGCAAGGCCGGCAACCTCACCCGGGCGCTGGCCGACGGACGGCTTCGCGCCATCCAGGCGGTGTGTGTGAGGTGAAACCGGCGGGCCAGGTGGCGCGCTGATTGCTCGGCGTGGTGGAGTGGGTATCGCTTAACTAGTCGTCTTCAGACCAGGAAGCGAGGTCCGCCCGTGCTGGGTCTGCCCGAGAAGGTGCACGCCTGTCTGTTCGACCTCGACGGGGTGCTCACCGACACCGCGAGCGTGCATACCAAGGCCTGGAAGGCCATGTTCGACGACTACCTGGCGGAGCGGGCCAAGCGCACCGGCGACGAATTCGTCCCCTTCGATGCGGCCGCCGACTACCGCCAGTACGTGGACGGCAAGAAGCGCGAGGACGGCGTCCGGTCGTTCCTGCAGAGCCGCGGGATCGAGCTACCCGACGGCAGTCCCGACGATCCGGCGGACGCCGAGACGGTGTACGGCCTGGGCAACCGCAAGAACGACATGTTCCAGAAGGTATTGCGCGAGGACGGCGTCGAGGTGTTCGAAGGCTCACGCCGGTACCTGGAGGCGGTCTCGGCCGCGGGCCTGGGAATCGCCGTGGTGTCCTCGAGCGCCAACACCCGCGACGTCCTGGAGATCACCGGCCTGGACCAATTCATCCAGCAGCGGGTCGACGGCGTCACGCTGCGCGACGAGCACATCGCCGGCAAGCCGGCGCCGGACTCCTACCTGCGGGGGGCCGAGCTGCTCGGCGTCGACGCCGACGCGGCGGCCGTTTTCGAGGACGCGATCTCGGGCGTGCAGGCCGGCCACGCCGGGAACTTCGGTTACGTGGTCGGAGTCGACCGGGTGGGACAGGCCGACGATCTGCGCCGCAACGGCGCCGACGTGGTGGTCACCGACCTCGCCGAGCTGCTGCCCTCATGATCACCGACGAATCGTTTCCCGTTGATCCATGGCACGTCTGCGAAACCCAGCTCGACCTGAACATCCTGGCCCAGTCGGAGTCGTTGTTCACCTTGTCCAACGGGCACATCGGGCTGCGCGGCAACCTCGACGAGGGTGAGCCCTACGGCCTGCCCGGCACCTACCTGAACTCCTTCTACGAAATCCGGCCGCTGCCTTACGCCGAGGCCGGCTACGGCTACCCGGAGGCCGGCCAGACGATCGTCGACGTCACCAACGGCAAGATCATCCGCCTGCTGGTCGAGGACGAGCCCTTCGACGTCCGTTACGGCGAATTGCTCTCCCACGAGCGGGATCTCGACATGCGCGCCGGGACGATGACCCGCCGCACGCACTGGCGCTCCCCGGCGGGCAAGGAAATCCGGCTGGTGTCCACCCGCCTGGTGTCGCTGGTGCAGCGCGGGGTAGCCGCCATCGAATACGTCGTGGAAGCGGTCGGCGACTTCGTCCGCGTGACGGTGCAATCCGAACTGGTCACCAACGAGGACCAACCGCAGACCTCGGGCGACCCGCGGGTGTCGGCCATCCTGGAGAACCCACTGGTGGCCGTCGACCACGAAAACACCGACACCGGGGCGCTTCTCATGCACCGCACCCGCAGCAGCGCGCTGATGATGGCGGCCGCGATGGACCACGAGATCGACGTTCCCGGACGCGTCGAGTTCAGCACCGACGCCCGCGAAGATCTGGCGCGGACCACCGTGATCTGCGGTCTGCGGGCCGGGCAGAAGCTGCGCATCGTCAAGTACCTGGCATACGGCTGGTCGAGCATGCGCTCCCGCCCGGCGCTGCGCGACCAGGCCGCCGCCGCCATCCACAGCGCCCGCTACAGCGGATGGCAGGGACTGCTGGAAGCGCAGCGCGCCTACCTGGACGACTTCTGGGACTGCGCCGACGTCGAGGTCGAGGGCGATCCCGAATCCCAGCAGGCGGTGCGGTTCGGGCTCTTTCACCTGTTGCAGGCCAGCGCGCGCGCCGAGCGCCGCGCGATCGCGGCCAAGGGGCTCACCGGAACCGGCTACGACGGCCACGCCTTCTGGGACACCGAGGGTTACGTGCTGCCGGTGCTCACCTACACCGCGCCGCACGCGGTCGCCGACGCGCTGCGGTGGCGGGCGTCGACGCTGGATCTCGCCAAGGAGCGGGCGGCCGAACTCGGCCTCGAGGGCGCCAGCTTCCCCTGGCGCACCATCCGCGGGCAGGAATGCTCGGCGTACTGGCCGGCCGGCACCGCGGCCTGGCATATCAACGCCGACATCGCCATGGCCTTCGAGCGCTACCGCATCGTCACCGGTGACGATGAGCTCGAAAAGCATTGCGGCCTCAAGGTTCTCGTCGAAACGGCACGGCTGTGGGTGTCGCTCGGCCACCACGATCGGCACGGCGTCTGGCACCTCGACGGCGTCACCGGCCCCGACGAGTACACCGCGATCGTGCGGGACAACGTCTTCACCAACCTGATGGCCGCGCACAATCTGCGCACCGCCGCCGAGGCCTGCAACCGCCATCCCGAGGCGGCGGAGGCCCTGGGGGTCACCACCGAGGAGACGGCGTCCTGGCGCGACGCGGCCGACGCCGCCAACATCCCCTACGACGCCGGCCTGGGGGTGCATCAACAGTGCGAGGGGTTCACCACGCTGGCGGAGTGGGATTTCCAGGAAAACCACTCCTATCCGTTGCTGTTGCATGACCCGTACGTGCGGCTCTACCCCGCGCAGGTGATCAAGCAGGCCGACCTGGTGCTGGCGATGCAGTGGCAGAGCCACGCGTTCACCCCGGAACAGAAGGCCCGCAACGTCGACTACTACGAGCGGCGCATGGTGCGCGACTCGTCGCTGTCGGCCTGCACCCAGGCGGTGATGTGCGCCGAGGTCGGCCACCTGGAATTGGCGCACGACTACGCCTACGAGGCCGGGCTGATCGACCTGCGCGATCTGCACCACAACACCCGCGACGGCCTGCACATGGCCTCGCTGGCCGGCGCCTGGACGGCGCTGGTGGGCGGCTTCGGCGGGCTGCGCGACGACGAGGGCATCTTGTCGCTGGATCCCGCACTGCCCGATGGCATTTCGCGGTTGCGGTTCCGGCTGCGGTGGCGCGACTTCCGGGTCACGGTCGACGTCAGCCATTCCGACGTCACCTACACGGTGCGCGACGGGCCGGGCGGCCAGCTCACCATCCGGCATGCGGGTGAAGAGGTCACCCTGAGCACCGATACGCCCAAAACCATTGCGGTGCGGCCGCGCAAGCCGCTGCTGGCGCCCCCGCAGCAGCCCCCGGGCCGCGAGCCGCTGCACCGCCGGGCGCTGACCCGCAACAAGTAACGGTTAGCCCGGGTTGAGGATCCGGGCCACCTCGGCCCGCACGGCCTCGCGTATTTCGTCGTCCGTCAGCTCGTCGAGCCCGGTGGCCGAGCGCAGGATCGGCGCGAACAGCCGCCACCCGAATTGCAGCGCAAGCGCGTTCGCCACGGCGAGCCGCGCCTCGGTCTCGTTGTCGTGCAGCGGCAGCACCCAGTCGAGGAAGGTCGCGACGGTGGGGAAGCGCGTCTGCAGCTGACCCGCCGGATACCCGTCGAGCACGGTCCGGGCCATCACGCGCATCTGCCTGTCCAGGGCCCGGTCCAGCACGTCGGCGGGTGGCTCGGCGCTCAGCAGGGCGCTCAGGTCGGCCCCCAGGTGATCGAGCACGGCGCCCACGAGCTTGTCCTTGGTACCGAAATGACGGAACACCAGCCCGTGGTTGACGTTGGACCGCGCGGCGATGTCGCGGATCGAGGTCGCGGCAGGGCCCCGCTCGGCGAACAGCTCGGTGGCGGCCTCCAGGATCGCCGCCGCGACCTCCTCGCGCCCGGTGGGCACTTTCCCGCGGCCCCTTGCGGGCACTGTAGTCATATGTCTACACTAGCGGATGTAGTCAGTTGACTACACACCTTTCACGCGAGGACTGATGAAAATGATTGGCCAGATAACCGTCACCAAGCTGGGAAGCCGCATCGGCGCGCGGGTCGACGGGGTGCGCCTCGGGGGCGACCTCGACCCGGCCGCGGTCGACAAGATCCACCAGGCGCTGTTGACCCACAAGGTGATCTTCTTCCGCCACCAGCACCACCTCGATGACGCGCAGCAACTGGCGTTCGCCGACCTGCTGGGCACGCCCGTCGGCCACCCGGCCGCCGAGCTGCTCGCGGCCAAGAACGCGCCGGTCATCACCCCGATCAACTCCGAGTACGGCAAGGCGAACCGCTGGCACACCGACGTCACGTTCGTCGCGAACTACCCCGCGGCCTCGATCCTGCGCGCCGTCACCCTGCCCCGTTACGGCGGATCGACGCTGTGGACCAACACCGCGGCCGCGTATGACGACCTGCCCGAGCCGCTCACGTGGCTCGTCGACGACCTGTGGGCGCTGCACACCAACCGCTACGACTACATCGCCCCCGAGGCGTTGACCGACGCGCAGCGCGCGTTCCGGCAGGCCTTCGAAAAGCCGGACTTCCGGACCGAGCACCCGGTGGTGCGGGTGCACCCGGAGACCGGCGAACGCACGCTGCTGCTGGGAGACTTCGTGCGCGGGTTCGTTGGCCTGGACAGCTACGAATCAAGCGTGCTCTTCGAAATGCTGCAACGACGAATCACCAAGCCGGAGAACACTATTCGCTGGAACTGGGCGCCGGGCGACGTTGCCATCTGGGACAACCGGGCCACCCAGCACCGGGCGGTCGACGACTACGACGACCAGCCCCGGCTGATGCACCGGGTCACGCTGATGGGCGACGTGCCCTTCAACATCCACCGGGAACGCAGCCGGGTGGTCAGTGGCGCCCCGCTCGAGGCGATCGCCAGCTAGCCGGCCGAGGTCACCGGGGTGATCGGCAACCAGCGCAGCGCGCCCGGTGCGGTGGCCGGCACCACCGGGTGCTCCGGGGCGATCGGGTCCAGCCGGCGGTAGTCGTCACCCTGCGGCGGGCGCTGATCGCTCTCGCCCTTGTTCGGCCACAAGGAGGCGGCCCGCTCGGCCTGCGCGGTGATGGACAGCGACGGGTTGACACCCAGGTTCGCCGAGATCGCGGCGCCGTCGACCACGAACAACGTCGGGTAGCCGTAAACCCGGTGGTAGGGGTCGATGACCCCGTGTTCGGGGCTGTCGCCGATCGCCGCGCCCCCGAGGAAGTGCGCGGTCAGCGGGATGTTGAACAGCTCGCCCCAGGTGCCGCCGGCCACGCCGTCGACCTTTTCGGCGATGCGCCGGGTGACCCTGTTCCCGACGGGGTTCCAGGCCGGGTTGGGGTCCCCGTGTCCCTGCTTGCTGGTGTACCAGCGGATGCCCAGCTTGCCGCGCTTGGTGTAGGTGGTGATCGAGTTGTCCAGGTGCTGCATCACCAGGGCGATCAGGGTGCGTTCGCTCCACTGGTGGACGTTGAGCATCCGCATCATGCGGCGCGGATCCTCACGCGCCTGGTCCAGCAGCTGCTTCCAGCGCGGCACGTCGGTGCCCTCCGGGCCGGTGCCGTCGGTCATCAGCGTCTGCAGCAGGCCCATCGCGTTGGATCCCTTGCCGTAACGGCACGGTTCGACGTGGGTGTCCGACGTCGGGTGGATCGATGACGTGATGGCCACGCCGTGCGTCAGGTCCAGGTTCGGGTCGACCTCGAGCTTGCCGGCGCCGACGATCGACTCGGAGTTGGTGCGGGTCAGCACGCCGAGGCGCTCGGACAGCCGCGGCAACTTGCCCCGGTCGCGCATCTTGAACAGCAGATGCTGGGTTCCCCAGGTACCCGCGGCCAGGATCAGGTGCGTCGCGGTGAAGGTGCGCCGGTCCCGGCGCAGCCAGCTTCCGGTGCGCACGGTGCGGACCTCCCACAGCCCGTCGGACCGCTGCTGGAAACCCTTCACGGTTGTCATCGGAATGACCTGCGCCCCAGCCGATTCCGCCAGGCCGAGGTAGTTCTTCAACAGAGTGTTCTTCGCGCCGTAACGACAGCCCGTCATGCAGCACCCGCACTCCAGACAACCGGTGCGCTCCGGTCCCGCACCACCGAAATACGGGTCCGGCACGGTCTTGCCGGGCGTCTTGGTGCCCTCGGGCCCGAAGAACACCCCCACCGGGGTGGGCACGAAGGTGTCACCGCAGCCCATCTCGTCGGCGACCTCCTTCAGGACGCGGTCGGCGTCGGTGAAGGTCGGGTTCGTCACCACCCCGAGCATCCGTTTGGCCTGCTCGTAGTGCGGCATCAGCTCGTCGCGCCAGTCCGTGATGTGCGACCACTGCCGGTCGGCGAAGAACGGCTCCGGCGGCACGTACAGCGTGTTGGCATAGTTCAGGGAGCCGCCGCCCACCCCGGCGCCGGCCAGGATCAGCACGTTCTTCAGGGGATGGATCCGCTGAATGCCGTAGCAACCCAGCCTGGGGGCCCAGAGGAACTTGCGCAGGTCCCACGACGTCTCGGCGAAATCCTCGTCGGCGAAGCGGCGCCCGGCCTCCAATACGCCTACCCGGTAGCCCTTTTCGGTCAGCCGCAGCGCGCTGACGCTACCCCCGAACCCCGAACCGATGATCAGAACGTCGTAATCCGGCCTCATCGCACCAGTATGGCCTTACCGGCCGGTAATAAACCAGCTGCCCCGAACCCCGTCGCGCCAGTGTGCGGCTAGCTTCACACTCGCGGCGACGCCGCGGCGATCAGCTTCCGGTGGTCAGCCCGACCTTCTGGAACTCCTTGAGGTCGCAGTAGCCGGCCTTGGCCATCGATCGGCGCAGACCACCGACCAGGTTCAGCGAACCGAACGGGTCGTCGGACGGCCCGTTGAGCACCCGTTCCAGCGGCGGCCGCTCGCCCAGGGCGATCTGCAGCAACGCCCCGCGCGGCAACGACGGGTGCGCCGCCGCGGCTGGCCAGAACCAGCCCTCGCCCAGCGCCTCGGCGGCCTCGGCGAGCGGCGTGCCGAGCACCACCGCGTCCGCCCCGCAGGCGATCGCCTTGGCCAGCTCGCCGGAGGTGTGGATATCGCCGTCGGCCAGCACGTGCACGTAGCGGCCGCCGGTCTCGTCGAGGTATTCGCGCCGCGCCGCGGCGGCGTCGGCGATCGCGGTGGCCATCGGCACGCTGATGCCCAACACCTCGTCGCTGGTGGTGACGCCGCGGGTGGAGCCGTAGCCGACGATCACCCCGGCGGCCCCGGTGCGCATCAGGTGCAGCGCGGTGCGGTGGTCGAGCACCCCGCCGGCCACCACCGGGATGTCGAGCTCGGAGATGAAGGTCTTGAGGTTCAGCGGCTCGCCGTCGCTGGCCACTCTTTCCGCGGAGACGATCGTGCCCTGGATGACCAGCAGGTCGATGCCGGCCTGCAGCAGCACCGGGGTCAGCGCCTGGGCGTTCTGCGGGCTGACCCGCACCGCCGTGGTCACCCCGGCCTCCCGGATGCGCGCGACCGCGGCTCCCAGCAGGTCGGGATTCAGCGGCGCGGCGTGCAGTTCCTGCAGCAGCCGGATCGACGCCGACGGTTCGGGTTCCTTGGTGGCGGCCTCGACGAGCTGGGCGATCTTGCCCTGCACGTCGGCGTGCCGGCCGATCAGGCCCTCACCGTTGAGCACGCCCAGCCCGCCGAGGCGGCCGAGCTCGATGGCGAACTCCGGCGACACCAGCGCGTCGGTCGGGTGGGCCACCACCGGGATCTCGAAGCGGTAGGCGTCCAGCTGCCAGGCCGTGGACACGTCCTGGGAGGACCGGGTGCGCCGCGAGGGCACGATGCTGACTTCGCTCAGTTCATAGGTGCGACGGGCGTTGCGGCCCATCCCGATTTCGACCATGCCGGGCTCAGCGCGCGAAGTAGTTGGGCGCTTCGACGGTCATGGCGACGTCGTGCGGATGGCTTTCGCGCAGCCCGGCGGAGGTGATCCGGACGAACTGCGCCTGTTGCAGCGCCTCGATGGTGGGCGAGCCGGTGTAGCCCATCGCGGCGCGCAGGCCGCCGGTGAGCTGGTGGATCACCGAGGACAGCGGTCCGCGGAACGGCACCCGGCCCTCGATTCCCTCAGGCACCAGCTTGTCCTCGCTCAACGCGTCGTCGGCGAAGTAGCGGTCCTTGGAGTACGACTTCCCCCCACCGCGGCCCTGCATGGCGCCCAGCGACCCCATGCCGCGGTAGCTCTTGAACTGCTTGCCGTTGACGAAGATCAGCTCGCCGGGCGCTTCGGCCGTGCCGGCCAGCAGCGAGCCCAGCATCGCCGTCGAGGCGCCGGCCGCCAGGGCCTTGGCGATGTCGCCGGAGTACTGCAGCCCGCCGTCGGCGATCACCGGCACGCCCGCGGGCCCGCAGGCCGCGACCGCCTCCAGGATCGCCGTGATTTGTGGCGCGCCGACCCCCGCCACCACCCGGGTGGTGCAGATCGAGCCCGGCCCGACGCCGACCTTGACCGCGTCGGCGCCGGCGTCGACCAGCGCCAGGGCCGCGGACCGGGTGGCGACGTTCCCGCCGATCACCTCGACCTTCTCGCCCACCTCCGCCTTGAGCTTGCCGACCATGTCGAGCACCAGCCGGTTGTGCGCGTGGGCGGTGTCCACGATCAGGACGTCGGCCCCGGCGTCGACCAGCATCATCGCGCGGACCCAGGCGTCGCCGCCGACGCCGACGGCGCCGCCGACCAGCAGCCGGCCGTCGCTGTCCTTGGTGGCCAGCGGGTGCTGCTCGGTCTTGACGAAGTCCTTGACGGTGATCAGGCCGGTGAGCCGGCCGTGGCCGTCGACGACGGGCAGCTTCTCGATCTTGTTGCGGCGCAACAGGCCCAGCGCGGCGTCCGCGCTCACCCCCTCCTGGGCGGTGATCAGCGGTGCCTTGGTCATCACCTCGGCGACCTTGCGGGTCTGGTCGACCTCGAACCGCATGTCGCGGTTGGTGATGATGCCGACCAGCGCCCCGGTGTCATCGACCACCGGCAGGCCCGAGATCCGGAACCGGGCGCACAGCGCGTCGACCTGCGCCAAGGTGTTGTCCGGGCGGCAGGTGACCGGGTCGGTGACCATGCCGGCCTCCGATCGTTTGACCATCTCGACCTGGCCGGCCTGCTCGGCGACGGGCAGGTTGCGGTGCAGCACGCCCATGCCGCCCGCCCGGGCCATCGCGATGGCCATCCGCGACTCGGTGACCGTGTCCATGGCCGAGCTGACCAGCGGAACCTTGAGCCTGATCTTCTTGGTGAGCTGGCTGGACGTGTCCGCCGTGGCGGGAACCACATCGGATGCGGCCGGCAGCAGCAAGACGTCGTCGAAGGTGAGCCCCAGCATCGCGACCTTGTGCGGGTTGTCACCCCCGGTGGGCACCGCGTCGTCGACCAGCCCGCCAACGCGCACGTAGGGGCTGCCGACGAGGTCGGAGCTGTCTTCCAGGTGGGACATGCCACGGGTCATCGGCGGGGCCCTCCATACGATGCGGCGTGAGAACACCATCCTATCGGCACGCGCGCCCCTCGAGCCGCTGGCCGGGGCGCGCCGCGGGCGGCAAACGGTGCGGAAACGACGGGCGGCTTCCCTGCTGGCGTTATCCCGGCCGGGCTGCGTAGGCTAGTGTGCGTGCGCGATCACCTCCCACCGGGTTTGCCACCCGATCCTTTCGCCGACGACCCCTGCGATCCGTCGGCTGCGCTGGAAGCCGTAGAGCCGGGGCAACCCCTGGACGCCCAAGAGCGGATGGCGGTCGAGGCGGACCTGGCCGACCTGGCGGTTTATGAGGCCCTGTTGGCGCACAAGGGCATTCGCGGGCTGGTGGTGTGCTGCGACGAATGCCAGCAGGATCACTATCACGACTGGGACATGCTGCGGGCGAACCTGTTGCAGCTGCTGATCGACGGCACCGTACGCCCGCACGAGCCGGCCTACGACCCGGAACCGGACGCCTACGTCACGTGGGATTACTGCCGGGGATACGCCGACGCGTCACTGAACGAGGCCACCTCTTCCGACGCCGACGGATACCGCCGCTAGGGATTGTCCGGCGTGACCGCCGACGGGGCGGCCGTCTGGCCGTGATGCCGGTGCTTGCTCCATGACTGACTCGGCGACGGCGTGACCGACGGACCGGGGGAAGCGTCCGAGGGCGCCGGCGCCGCCGTCGGGACCGGGGTGGTCGGGGTCGACCACGCCGACGGGGTGTTGGCCGGCAGCGTCGCATTCGGGTTCCGCGATTGCACCTTGGCGTTCAACAGGTTCAGCTGATTCGTCAGCTCCTGTTTGCTGGCCGGGTCTTCGATCGACTGGACCAAGCTGCTCACCTCGGTCAGCTGATTGCGGGCCTGGTCCCACTCACCCCGGTCGATCGACTCCTGCACCTTGGCCAGATCGGCCCGGGCGGACAGCAAGGCCTGATGCTTCTCGTTGACGCGCGGCTGGTCGAAGAACATCGCGTGCAGTCCGTAGAGCGTCGTGCCGGGGCGGGCCTCGACCACCATGGCGCCGAAGCCGCTCATCACCAACAGCGCCGCGGCGACCGACCCGATCGTCGCGAGGCCCCGACGGCTGCGGCGGCGCTCGGCCAATCCGGCGCGCAGGGCGCCGACGGCCTCCTCGGCCGACACCAGCGCGCTGGCCGGTGGCCAGCGCAGGTTGTCGCGCCAGTCCTCCAGCAGGGTGGCCATCGCGTCGGTGTCGGGATCGCCGACGTGCACCGGCCGCCGCTCGGCGAGCGCGTCGAGGAGCAGATCGGTGCGGGCGAATTCGTCCAGGGATTCAGGCACAGTCACCTGCCGCGATCATCTCGGATTTGAGGCGGGACAGCGCGCGGTGCTGGGCCACCCGGACGGCTCCGGTGGTGCTGCCCACGGCGGACGCGGTCTCCTCGGCGGACAGGCCGACGACGACGCGCAGGATCAGGATCTCGCGCTGCTTGGCGGGCAGGATCTCGAGCAGTTCGCTCATCCGGCTGACCGAATCGGCTTCGATGGCCCGCTGTTCCGGGCCGGCGTCCGAAGACCAGCGCTCGGGGATCACTTCGGTGGGGTAGGACAGATCGCGGCCGGCGGCGCGATGGGCGTCGGCGACCTTGTGGGCCGCGATGCCGTAGAGGAAAGCGAGAAAGGGGCGTCCCCGGTCGCGGTAACGCGGCAGCGCCGTGATAGTCGCCAAGCACACCTCCTGTGCCACGTCATCCGCTGACAGGCCACCCCGCTCGACTGTCCCGACCCGCGCGCGGCAATAGCGCACGACAATCGGACGGATGGTCTCCAGCACCTCCCGTAGTGCGTTACTGTCCCCCGCCACGGCCTTGGCAACCACAGCGTCGAGACGATCCCCTTGAATTGTCATCGACGGCGGTATCTCCAACGTTACGAACCGGACACATCGCGGGCTAACCGGGCTAACTAACGAACTGACAATAACGGGCGCAAGGCCATTTCAAGCGGAACGCCACGTCGCACCGGCGCGCCGCACGTGGCCTGCGGAGACATCGCGAATTTCCCGCAGCTGTTGTGTCGAGAAGGTGACGCTTCCGAGATCAATCAGCAAGCACGCCAACGCCCACCGCAGCGGGACCAGCCCGAGCGCCCCGGTCGCGTCGAGCGCGCCGTCGGCCACCGCTCGGGCCCGGTCGACGGCCCCGGCGCTGCAGAGGGCGGCCGCCAGCACGACTTGGCTCTTCACCGCGTGCCGCGCGGACGCCACGGCCATGGCGCCGGCCAGGTCCACCGCTTCGTTCGCATGGCGGACGGCCGTTTCGCCGTCGCCCTGAGCCATCGCCAGCTCGGCGCCCACCCACCGTCGCCGTATCGGCAGCCGGTCGGGTATCGGTCCGGCGCCGCCCAGCACGGAATCCGCGCGCCGCAACAACGTCGCCGCGGCCGGGAAGCGGCCGACGCCCAGCGCGTCGGCCGCCAATCCGATGAGGGCGTCGCCGCACGCCTCGGGGTCCCCACCCGCCAGCGCCAGGGCGCGACCGTCCCAGCCCCGCGCCAGATCGTGCCAACCGAGTTGGCGCAGAAAGGATCCCTGCGTGCTGTGGGCCAGCGAGACCAGCCGCCCGGCGGGGGCGCTGCGCCGCAGCGCCGCCAGATCGCGGTAGGCGCTGCCGTAGCGGCCCTGTCCGCCGGCGGCGACGGCGCGCAGCCACAGGTCGTCGGGGGTGACCGCCGTCGGCAGCGGCCACGTGCCGGGCCGGTCGCCGAAGGCGGCGGCCGCCAACGCCCGGCCAATCACGAAAGTGTGACGAGTTTCAATCACGGCGATGGTAGTAAACAGTTTGTGCTGTTCGCGTTACCGAACTGTTAATCACAACGGGCCCTGTACTAATCGCGGCCGACCCTCCCCTGCCCCGTGAACTGGGAAATCTCGTTTCGGTCAAGTGCCTGGTAGCACGGAGCGTGTTTCGCCAATGGTTGACGTATGAACGCGACGTTAATTCTTTTATAACCATTACATACTTTGCCGGGCTAAGTGGCTATTGACGCAAATTCGCCGTCACCCCTAACGTCTACGCATGACGGGTAGTCATCGGTGACGCCGCTTCATTTCAGTTGCACAATCGCTTCGCGAACCTGACCTTACTGGGCGTGCCGTGCAGAGAGGGAGACACCAATGCCACAGCCGGAGCAGCTACCTGGACCCAACGCCGACATCTGGAACTGGCAACTGCAGGGCTTGTGCCGCGGCGTTGACTCGTCGATGTTCTTCCATCCCGACGGTGAGCGCGGCCGCGCCCGCATGCAGCGCGAGCAGCGCGCGAAAGAGATGTGCCGCCAGTGCCCGGTCATCCAGGAGTGCCGTTCGCACGCCCTGGAAGTTGGTGAGCCGTACGGGGTTTGGGGTGGCCTCTCGGAATCCGAGCGCGACCTGCTGCTGAAGGGCGACATCGGCCGCACGCGCGGCATTCGCCGCTCGGCCTAGGCGCGCACACCTCGGTTGAACGAATCGCCGTCGCGGCTGCTCGACGCGCTGGGCGACCGAATGGTCGAGCGCATCGGCCGATTGCGGCAGTCCACCATCAACAAGCTTCGCGTCCGCGGCCCGGCCGCCTTGCTGGGTTCGCTGTAGCCGTTTCAACCGCGACCAATTGGGGTAGGCCCGGCCCATGAACAAGGGCGTATCCCTCGCGGCCGTGGCGCTCGCCGCGACCATCGCACCATTGGCAGCATGCGCAAACCAGCAGGGTGGCCAATCCGGCACGTCGACGTCCTCCAGCGCGCCTCCGGGCACGGAGCGGATGACCACGCAGCTCAAGAGCACCGACGGAAACCAGGTCGGCACCGCCACCATCGATTTCGCGAACGGGTACGCGACCGTGACCGTGGAGGCCGGACCCAACCAGGTGCTGAGCCCGGGTTTCCACGCGCTGATGATCCACGCGGTCGGCAAATGCGAGGGGGACTTCGAGTCCGCGGGATCGGTCTACCAGGCGCAGGGTCACACGGGTTTCCCCGCCAGCGGTGACCTGACCGCCTTGCAGGTGCGCAACGACGGCTCGGCGAAACTCGTCACCACCACCAGCTTGCTCACGGCCTCGGACCTGAGAAACAGCTCGGGCACCGCGCTGATCGTGCACCAGAACGCCGACAACCTGAGCGGGGCTTCGACCGGTGAGTCGGGCAAGCGGGTGGCCTGCGGGGTGCTCGCCGCGGCGTCCGCGACGACGACGTCGTCCACCTCGACGACGACCTCCGTCACGACGATCACGACGACTACCGAAGTGCCGCCGCCGTCGACCAGCACCAGCACCAGCACCGTCACCGTCACCAGCAGCCCGAGCTACACGTCGACACTGCCGACCACGACCGTGACGACGCCGCCCAGCCTTCCGCCCGGAACCCGCTGACCCGGCACCGGCGCGGCCACGAGCCGCCACGACACATAAATCTCTGCGACGACACGCCGAGAACGCCCGCAGCCGTTTATGTCTCGCGAGGCAAGCAGATCGCGATAACGGCACACGCGCAGCGCCCGGGCCCCTAGTGTGCTGACATGCAGACGGTGCTGTTCACGCTCGGGCTGGTCCTGTTCTTGATCGGCCTGCTGACCGATCAGCACGAGGAACATGCCGTTGAGGACGGCCTCGAGGTGGCTCGACAGCGCCATGCGTGGATTCTTCAGCGCCGCGACCGCGAACCCGGTCAGCAGGCCGATCAAGAACAGGACCAGCCCGAGCGTGAACAGCACCGTCTGCATGTCAGCACACTAGGGGCCC
>NZ_LZJB01000116.1:0-699 GCF_001666895.1 Mycobacterium sp. E3298 | reverse complement strand
ATCGCCATCCAGTCGCAAGAGATCTACGACCGCTACATGAAGTACCTGACCGGTTGCGCGAAGCTGTTCCGCCAGGGTTACACCGACGTCGACCAGTTCACGCTGCAAAAGTAGCGGAACGACCCCCAGCTCCTCGCCGCCTACTTCACGAGGGTGAACTGGCCCACATTGCTGATGCCCTTGCGGAAGAAGTCCTCGCAGCCGGTCAGGTACTTCATGTAGCGGTCGTAGACCTCTTGCGACTGGATCGCGATGGCCGCGTCCTTGTTGGCCGCCAGGTTTGCCGCCCATATATTGAGAGTCCGCTCGTAGTGCTCACCCACTACGCGCGCACCCTGGAGACGTGGGCGGCCGCCCTCGAGGCGAACCGCGACGAGGCCATCGCCATCCAGTCGCAAGAGATCTACGACCGCTACATGAAGTACCTGACCGGTTGCGCGAAGCTGTTCCGCCAGGGCCCACATTGCTGATGCCCTTGCGGAAGAAGTCCTCGCAGCCGGTCAGGTACTTCATGTAGCGGTCGTAGACCTCTTGCGACTGGATCGCGATGGCCGCGTCCTTGTTGGCCGCCAGGTTTGCCGCCCATATATTGAGAGTCCGCTCGTAGTGCTCACCCAGTAATTGCACCCGGGTCAGCTCGAAGCCGGCCGTTACGGCGTACTCCCCGACGGTCTGCGGGGTCGGGAGCCAGCCCCCCGG
>NZ_LZJB01000115.1:0-4797 GCF_001666895.1 Mycobacterium sp. E3298 | reverse complement strand
GGCCGCGGAAGTCAACGGGCAGGTGTTCATCGTGTACGGGCCGCAGGTGACCCTGGTTGCCGCGCCCACGGCGGAGCATCGATTCAGCGCAGAGGGACCGGCCTGGGAGCCCGGGCAACTGAGCGCGACGCTGCAAGAGTACTTTGCTGGGCGGGATCCCGAGCGCAACTTTTCCGCGGTCGGGCTGATGGAGCAATAACCGTGTGAGGTTACTTCCTGGGGGGGAAACAGTGGGTAGAACGTGTGTCAATTCTGGAAAATGTAACGGTGTCTGACCTGGGTAATTAACGTTTTGGACAAAGAAATGCTTTTCATTGACACCTTAATCTTGTTCTGAGTTAATATGATCCGGCTCACATCGAGCCGCATGCGACGGAAGACACCGCTAAGGCGACGCACAGACTTCGCCGCGAGCAGCCGAGGGGGGTAGCCAAGTTGAGGGAACAACTTGCGGTTCCCGCTCGCGCTGTCGGCGGGTTCTTCGAAATGATGATCGACACCGGCCGGCAGACTTTTCGCCGGCCGTTCCAAATGGGCGAGTTCTTGGAACAGACCTGGATGATCGCGCGGGTGTCCCTGGTTCCCACCCTGCTGGTGTCCATCCCCTTCACCGTGCTGGTGGCGTTCACGCTCAACATCCTGCTGCGCGAAATCGGGGCCGCCGACTTGTCCGGCGCCGGAACGGCATTCGGCACCATCACGCAGCTGGGGCCGGTGGTGACCGTGCTCGTCGTGGCGGGCGCCGGTGCGACCGCGATCTGCGCCGACCTCGGTGCGCGGACCATCCGCGAAGAGATCGACGCGATGCGGGTGCTCGGCATCGACCCGATCCAGCGGCTCGTCGTGCCCCGGGTGCTGGCCTCCACGGTGGTGGCCCTGCTGCTGAACGGGCTGGTGTGCGCCATCGGCCTGTCCGGTGGCTACGTGTTCTCCGTTTTCCTGCAGGGCGTCAATCCGGGTGCGTTCATCAACGGGTTGACCGTGTTGACCGGGCTGCGCGAGCTGGTTCTCGCCGAGGTCAAGGCGTTGCTGTTCGGCGTGATGGCCGGGCTGGTCGGTTGTTACCGCGGCCTGACCGTCAAGGGCGGACCCAAGGGCGTCGGCAATGCCGTCAACGAGACGGTCGTGTACGCGTTCATCTGTCTGTTCGTCATCAACGTGGTGATGACCGCCATCGGCGTGCGGATCTCGGCGAAGTGAGTACCCGATGAGCTACGACGTCACCTACCGGCTGCGCAACCTCGCCTCCCGGTTGCAGGAGCCGGTCGACGACTTCGGTGAGCAGGCCTTGTTCTATGGCCAGACGGTGCGTCACATTCCCCACGCGATCACCAAGTACCGCAAAGAGACGGTCCGCCTGATCGCCGAAATGACAATGGGTGCGGGGGCGCTCGTCATGATCGGCGGCACCGTGGGCGTCGCCGCCTTCCTGACACTCGCTTCCGGCGGGGTCATCGCCGTGCAGGGTTACTCCTCGCTGGGCAACATCGGCATCGAGGCGCTGACCGGCTTCCTGTCGGCTTTCCTCAACGTCCGCGTCGTTGCGCCGGTCATCGCCGGCATCGCGCTGGCGGCCACCATCGGCGCCGGTGCCACCGCGCAGTTGGGCGCCATGCGGGTGTCCGAAGAGATCGACGCCGTCGAATGCATGGCGGTGGAATCGGTGTCCTATCTGGTGTCCACCCGATTGATCGCCGGCCTCATCGCGATCATTCCGCTGTATTCGCTGTCGGTACTCGCGGCGTTCTTCGCCGCCCGCTTCACCACGGTGTACATCAACGGGCAGTCCAAGGGTCTTTACGACCACTACTTCAATACGTTCCTCATCCCGTCGGACCTGTTGTGGTCGTTCCTGCAGGCGATCGTGATGTCCATCGCGGTGATGCTGGTCCATACCTACTACGGCTACAACGCGCACGGCGGTCCCGTCGGCGTCGGCATCGCGGTCGGCCAGGCCGTGCGAACGTCGCTGATCGTCGTCGTCGTCATCACTTTGTGCATCTCACTCGCCGTTTACGGCGCGTCCGGTAACTTCAACCTCTCCGGGTAACAGGACCGCTTAAAGGGACATGGCAGAAACAGATACGCGACGTACCTCCGTCCGGCTGGCAGCCGCGGTGCTTGCCAGCCTGTTGGTGGCGTTCGCGCTCGTCACTTACCTGTCCTACTCCGCGGCTTTCGCCTCGATCGACACGGTGACGGTCTCGGCGCCGCGGGCCGGTCTGGTGATGGAGAAGGGCGCCAAGGTCAAATACCGCGGCATCCAGATCGGCAAGGTCGAGGCGATCGACTACGCCGATGACCAGGCCCGGTTAACGCTCGGGATCAACAGCGACGACATGCATTTCATCCCCTCCAACGCGATGGTGCACATCGCGGGGAACACCATCTTCGGCGCCAAGGCGGTGGAATTCCTTCCGCCGCAAAACCCTTCGCCGACGTCGCTGCGCCCGAACGCGCACGTGGCGGCATCGGCGGTGCAGCTGGAAGTCAACACCCTGTTCCAGTCGCTGATCGACCTGCTGCACAAGATCGACCCGGTCGAACTCAACGGGACGCTGAGCGCGCTGTCCGAAGGCCTTCGCGGTCACGGGGACGACTTCGGCGGCATCTTGTCGGGCCTGAACACGCTGACGCGCCAAACCAATCCGAAACTGCCTGCACTGCAGGAGGACTTCCGCAAGGCGGCGGTGGTCGCCAACACCTACGCCGACGCCGCCCCGGATCTCAACACCGTCTTCGACAACCTGCCGACGATCAACAAGACTGTCGTCGACCAGCAGAACAACCTCAACGACACGTTGTTGGCCACGATCGGTCTGGCCAATAACGCCTACGAGACGCTGGCGCCGGCCGAACAGAACTTCATCGACGCGATCAACCGGCTGCGGGCCCCGCTGAAGGTCGCGGCCGATTATTCCCCCGAATTCGGCTGCCTGTTCGCCGGGATCGAGCGCGGCATCAAGGAATTCGCGCCGCTGCTCGGTGTCCGCAAGGCGGGCCTGTTCACGTCCTCGAGCTTCGTGCTCGGCGCGCCGTCGTACACGTTCCCGGAGTCCCTGCCGATCGTCAATGCGTCCGGTGGCCCGAACTGCCGCGGGCTGCCGGACATTCCGACCAAGCAGACCGGCGGGTCGTTCTACCGCGCCCCGTTCCTGGTCACCGACAACGCCAACATCCCGTACGAGCCGTTCACGGAACTGCAGTTCGACGCGCCCTCGACGCTGCAGTTCCTGTTCCACGGCGCCTTCGCGGAACGGGACGATTTCTGATGCCGGCCGGGGCCATGCCGACGCACCGCTCGATGATGATCAAGGTCAGCATCTTCGCGGTGGCCATGCTGATCGTGTCCGCGGGACTGGTGGTGGTCTTCGGCGACTTCCGGTTCGGCCCCGAAAGCACCTACCACGCAACGTTCACCGATGTGTCGCGCCTGAAGGCGGGGCAGAAGGTGCGCATCGCCGGCGTGCCGGTCGGCGCGGTGTCGGGTGTGAAACTGAACCAGGACAACACCATCGACGTGACGTTCGGGCTCGACAAGCGTTATACGCTCTATTCGTCCACGCGCGCGGTGATCCGGTACGAAAACCTGGTCGGTGACCGGTATTTGGAGATCACGTCCGGGCCCGGGGAGCTGCGCAAGCTGCCACCGGGCGGGACGATCAACACCCAGCACACCCAGCCGGCGCTGGATCTCGACGCGCTGCTCGGCGGCCTGCGGCCCGTGCTCAAGGGGCTGGACGCGGACAAGGTCAACACGATCAGCAGCGCCGTCATCGAGCTGCTGCAGGGGCAGGGCGGCGCGTTGTCCAACGTGCTGGCCGACACCAGTGCGTTCTCGTCGGCGCTGGGCCAGCGTGACCAACTCATCGGTGACGTGATCGAAAACCTCAACACGGTCCTCAAGACCGTCGATCAGCGCAGTGCTCAGTTCTCGGCCAGTGTCGACCAGTTGCAGCAGTTGATCAGCGGACTGGCCAAGAACAAAGACGACATCGCGGGCGCCATCCCGCCGCTGGCCTCCACGACGACGGATCTGACCGAGCTGCTGAAGAATTCACGCCGGCCGCTGCAGGGCATCCTGGAGAACACCCGCCCGCTGGCGACCGAACTGGACAACCGCAAGGCCGAGGTGAACAACGACGTCGAGCAGTTGGGCGAGGACTATCTGCGGCTGGCGGCGCTGGGTGCCTACGGTTCGTTCTTCAACATTTACTTCTGCTCCGTGACGATCAAGATCAACGGCCCGGCCGGTAGCGACATCTTGCTGCCGCTCGGCGGCCAGGTGGATCCCAGCAAGGGGAGGTGCGCTTTTGCCAAGTAACGCAAAGCGTGAGCGCGATCCGCTTCGCACCGGCATTTTCGGCGTGGTGCTGGTCGTGTGCGTCGTGCTCATCGCATTCGGTTACGCGGGATTGCCGTTCTGGCCTCAAGGCAAGGTCTACGACGCCTATTTCTCCGACGCCGGTGGCATCAACCCCGGCAACGCGGTGTACGTCTCGGGCTTCAAGGTGGGCAAGGTGACTTCGGTCGGCCTCGCCGGAGACAGCGCCAAGATCAGCTTCAGTGTGGATCGCCATGTCGCCGTTGGTGATCAGTCGCTGGCCGCGATCCGCACCGACACCATTCTCGGGGAGCGTTCGATCGCGGTGACCCCGGCCGGCAGCGGCAAGGGGACCACGATCCCGCTCAGTCGCACGACCACGCCGTACACCCTGGCCGGCGCGCTGGAGGATCTGGGCCAGAACGCCAACAACCTGAACAAGCCCCAGTTCGAGCAGGCGTTGAACGTGTTGA
>NZ_LZJB01000114.1:0-16698 GCF_001666895.1 Mycobacterium sp. E3298 | reverse complement strand
GAGAACCTGTCGATCGCCCCCGCACGCAGGTAGTCGCCGTAGGAGAAACCGCCGGGCACCACCACGGCGTCGACGCCCTTGAGGTCGGCGTCGGCGTGCCACAGGCTGACCGCCTCGGCACCGACACGCCGCGCCGCCCGGGCGGCGTCGACGCCGTGGTGGTGCCCGGCGGTTTCTCCTACGGCGACTACCTGCGTGCGGGGGCGATCGCCAGGTTCGCCCCGGTGATGGGCGAAGTGGTGGCGGCCGCAAACCGCGGAATGCCGGTGTTGGGCATTTGCAACGGGTTTCAGGTGCTCTGCGAGGCGGGGCTGTTGCCGGGGGCCCTGACCCGCAACGTCGGTCTGCACTTCGTCTGCCGCGATGTGTGGTTGCGCGTGGCGTCGACGTCGACGGCCTGGACGTCGCGTTTCGAGAGCGGCGCGGACCTGCTGGTGCCGCTGAAGTCCGGCGAAGGCCGCTACGTGGCGCCCGCCGACGTCGTCGAGGAGCTCGAGGGCGAGGGCCGGGTGGTCTTCCGCTACCACGACAACCCCAACGGCTCGCTGCATGACATCGCCGGCGTCAGCTCCGCCAACGGTCGTGTGGTCGGACTGATGCCGCATCCGGAGCACGCCATCGAAGCGTTGACGGGGCCGTCCGAAGACGGCCTGGGCCTGTTTTACTCCGTATTGGACGCGACCCTGTCGGTCTAGGCGGAAACGCCTGCCGCGGTGCGCAATTCGGCGAACGATGCGCGGATGGCGTCGGTCGCCTCGTGTGGGTCATCGAACGTCCGGTCATCGGTGAGCACGGCGACGCCCAGCTGGTCGACATAGCTCCACACGGTGATGTTGACCGGGGCGCCCGGTGATAGCACCCCGGTCGAGTAGATCTCGGTGACCGTCGCGCCGCCGAAGTGTCCGCGCTCGCGCGGGCCCACCACGTTGGAGACCGCGACGTTCATCAGCTTGTTGGGTGCGTCGCGCCGCCCCAGCCACCGGAATGCGGCCGGAGCGAACGCGGTCGGCAGATAGGCCATCAGCCGGCCGTAAAGCTCGGGGCCGAGGATCTCGTGGTCTTCCTTGGCGATTCGGGTCGCCAGCGCCACCAGCCGTGCCCGTTCGGCGGGATCGGCGACGTGCACCGGCAACGAAATCATCAGACCGCTGATCTCGTTTCCGGTGATGCGGTCCGACTTGTCGGTGGCCGTCGGCACCGACGCGATGAGCGGCCGGTCGGCCGCGCCGTCGTAGGCCAGCAACAGTGTGCGCAGGCCGCCGGCCGCCGTGGCCAGTATCAGGTCGTTGAGGGTGATGCCCAGCGCCTTGGCGGTCGCCTTGGCTTCGGCCAGCGGCAGCGTCGTGCTGGCGAACCGCCGCACGGGCGACACGACGTGATTCAGGAAGGTCGGTGGAGCGTCGAAGGCCTCGGCCAGATCCGGGTGGGCACCCCGTTCTCTGGATCGGCGGCGGACCCGCGTCAACCCGGTGGCGGCATCCCTCAGCAGCCCGGGGAGCTCGGCGATCTGCCGCGCGTGGTCGCGGGCGGCAGATCGCAGCAGGTCGGCGGGCGACGCGGTGACGCCCGCTTCGTCGTTGTCCCGCTCGTCGGTCGGCCCGTCCTCGAGATCCATGGCGCGCGCCAAGAGGTTGACGGAGGCCACACCGTCGGCCAGCGCGTGATGGACCTTGCCGATCAGGGCGTACCTTCCCCCGGCCAGTCCCTCGGCGAAGTGGAATTCCCACAGCGGGCGGCTGCGGTCCAGCGGCATCGAGGCGACCTGGCCGATCGTCTGATCGAGTTCTAGCCGCCCGCCGGGCGCGGGCACCTGCACCCGCCGGAGGTGGTAGTCGAGGTCGACCGCGCAGTCCTCCTGCCACATCGGGTGATGCAGCTGCCAGGGAATGTCGACGAGCTTGTAGCGCAACGGTTCCAGCAGGTGCAGCCGGCGTCGCACGTGGCGGCGGAACGCCTCGAAACCGAAGTCGGAGTCAGCGGGGTCGATGACCGCCACTTTCAATGTGTGAGTGTGGAGGTTCGGTGTCTCACTGTAGAGCAGCATGGCGTCCATGCCGTTCAACCTTTTCACGCGCCACCCTGCCGGACAATCAAGTTGCGCTGCAGCGGATTTCGCATGATGTCGAACCTCGAGTCGCGGTCGGTCAGCCTAGGATGGGCAGCTTGCGTTGACCGGCCAATCGCTGGAGGGCCGACTCCATCACCCCGCGCACGTAGGCGTCGACTTCGTCGATGTCGGGATCGTCGCCGAATTGGGCCGTGACGTCGATCGGTTTGAGTACTTCGGTGACGATCTTGGCCGGCAGTGGCAGGTTCGGCGGGAAGATGACACTGAGTCCGAAGGGGAATCCGAAGCTCACCGGCAGAATGTCCATGCGCGCCCTGGTCAGCCCCAACTTGCGCGCCAGCCAGTTTCCGCGGGTCAAGAAGAGCTGAGTCTCCTGGCCCCCGATCGACACGGTAGGCACGATTGGCACCCCGGCCTCGATGGCGGTCCGCACGTAGCCGGTGCGGCCGTTGAAGTCGATGGTGTTGGCGCTGAAGGTGGGCCGGTAGGAGTCGTAGTCGCCGCCCGGGAACACCAGCACCACCGCGCCCGAGTGCAGCGCGGCGGCGGCGTTTTCACGGCTGGCCTCGATGACCCCGAGGCGGCGAAGCCAGCCATCTAGGGGTCCCATGAAAATGCCGTAGTGGCCCAGGGTGTAGACGGGGCGGTCGTAGCCGAACTTCTCGTAAAAGGCCGGGGAGAAGATCAGCACGTCGGGCGTCAGCATGCCGCCCGAGTGGTTGGATACCACCAGCGCGCCGCCCGACGGCGGGACGTTGTCGATGTTGCGCACCTCGGCGCGATACCACCGCTTGATGACCGGTCCGAGGGCCTTGCTGACCTGCTCGGTGAAGGCCGGATCCCATTTGGTGATCTCGTGGTTGTCGGCCACCTCAACGCCGCTACCCGCCATGGCTCCCCGCCGTCCGTGTCAGTGCTGTTTGGCATTTGATTGCCGATGTGACGCAGATCTCAAACCCCGTGCCTGCTGAGCATATAATACTCTCCGAAAAAGAGAATGTCATATCCGTTTGCTGAGCGGTTTGGCCGCGGCGGGGACGCGCGCCTAACGTCCGTTTGCACTCGGATTTTCGGGCTCGCCGGCTCATCGGCGCAGAGCGGGGACGCCGCTCGCCGCCCCGTTGGGGTGACGACCTGGCCGGCAGGATCAGCCCGCGTCCCGCAACAACGGATGCGCCGTCGGCAGTTCGACGGCGGGGCTCAGAGCGTCGAACAACTCGGTCGCATCCGCAATGGTGTGGTCGACGAAGGCGGCGAAATCGTCAAACGAGACGCTCCGTCGAATCCAGTGCGACCTGCGCGCCACCACGCCGATGCGCTGCGGATCGGACGACCCGTGCACGATCGCGGTCACCTCCCGATCCTGGCGGTTCCAGGTGTCCGAGAAGTGCACCAGCCAGGGCCGCTCGGTGGCGGGGAAGAAGCAGCCGGGAGTCACCCGAATGATCAGCACATCGCCGTGCGCGGGCGAGATCTCGAGATGGACGTGCAGGCGCCGCGGGTGGGCGCTGGTGACGAAGAAGTATTCGCGATCATGATGGCCACGGAAATAGCGGCGCCCGCGGACGCGCAGGTACCGTTCGACCAGGTTCGCGCACATCGGCTCGTTCGTCATGAAAACATGCTGCGGCCAGTGGCTTTGCGGATGCTGGGAGACAAGCCATGAGTCGCCGAAGAATCTGTTGAGAATTGGCTGAGTGAATGGGGAAAGGTTCCATCGGCCGACGATGTCAGCGGGCAGACGCCGCTCGACGATCCCGGCGCCGGGCGAGTCGGATTAGTCTGGTGCCAAATGGTTTTCGCTCAGCCGTAGGGGAGGGCCGAACATGGAGTTCATCGTGGAACGGATCGACCATGTGGTGCTGAACTGCCGAGACGTCGAGGACACGGCCGCGTGGTACGAGCGGGTCCTCGGGATGCGGCGGGAAACGTTCGGGCCGTCCAACCGAATCGCGCTGCGGTTCGGGGACCAGAAACTGAACCTGCGGCCCGTCGGGGCGCTGGGGGACGATCCCGAGTGGGTCACCGGTTCGGTCGAAGCGGCCGGTTCCGAGGACTTGTGCTTCATCACTCGTTGCAGCCCGGGCGAGGTGCATGCCCACCTCGTGCGATGTGGGGCGGAGATCGTTGCGGGACCGGTGACCAGGACGGGGGCCCTGGGTCCGATGACCTCCCACTACTGCCGCGACGTCGACGGCAACCTGGTCGAAATCGCGGTTTACTGAAGGGGATACAACGCCGGCAGGTTCACGACGACCGCCTCTTGGGTGCTGCGCGCGATCACCACCTCCGCGGGCGTGTTCGGGTCGGGGTTTTCCTCTCGGTGCGGCAGATACGGCGGGATGAAGACGTAGTCGCCGGGTGAGGTCGAGATCCTCACCTCTTGCGCGCCGTCGTGAAAGACGAATTCCGGGTGGCCGCTGCGCACGTAGATGGCGGTTTCCGAGTCGCCGTGATGGTGGTTGGACGAGACGGTCGAGGGTGACGCGTGCGTCTCGCCCATCCAGAGCTTTTCGGCGCCGACTGACGTTCCGCTGAGCGCGGCGAAGCGGCGCAGTCCCTCCGATTGCGCGGTGTCGGAGCTGATGTCCGCAGCCCTGACGTGGTGCACCCGGTTGTGGGTCGCTTCCGGTGTTGCCTCGTCGAAGTCTGGGTGGAATCCGTCTGCGGTAGCCATGCGTCAATTATGGTCCGACGCATCCCGATACGCCTCGAGGAGCCGCAGCCACAGCTCGCTGACCGTGGGGAAGCAGGGCACCGCGTGCCACAACCGGTCGATGGGCACCTCGCCCGCGACGGCGATGGTGGCGGAGTGGAGCATCTCGGTGACTCCCGGCCCAACCAGCGTGACCCCGAGCAAACGCCCACGGTCGAGGTCCACCACCATCCGTGCGCGCCCGGCGTACCCGTCCGCATAGAGCTTGGCCCCCGTCACGACGTCGCCGATCTGCACATCGACGGTGCGCAGCCGGTACCCGGCCTGTTCGGCTTGCCTGGCCGTCAGGCCGACGGCGGCGGCTTCGGGCACGGTGAAGAAGGCCTGCGGCACAGCGTAATGGTCGGCGGTGGTTGCGTGCCGGCCCCACGGCGCGGTGTCCAACGGGGCGCCCGCGGCCCGCGCTCCGATGGCCGCTCCGGCAATGCGACCCTGGTACTTCCCCTGATGGGTCAGCAGGGCCCGGTGATTGACGTCGCCCGCGGCGTAGAGCCAACCGTCTTCGATGGCCCGTACTTGGCAGGTGTCGTCGACGTCGAGCCAGTCGCCGGGCGTCAGCCCCACGGTGTGCAGGCCGATGTCATCGGTGAGCGGTGCGCGACCCGTCGCGAAAAGCACTTCGTTGACCACCAATTCGGAGCCATCGTCCAATTCGAGGGTCACCTCCGCGCCCTCGGGCCGGCGCAGCGTGCGCACCGATACGCCGACGCGCACGTCCACGCCCGTATCGGCGAGGCCACGGCCGATGAGTTCACCGACGAAGGGCTCCATCCGCGGCAGCAGGCCCGAGCCCCGCGCAAGGAGGGTCACCTGAGATCCCAATCCGCGCCACGCAGTCGCCATTTCGACGCCTACGCCGCCGGCGCCCACCACCGCGAGCCGCTCGGGGACCGAACTGCTTTCGGTGGCTTGGCGGTTGGTCCACGGCCTCGCCTCGTCGATGCCGGGCAAGTCGGGCAAGAGGGGCCGGCTTCCGGTGCAGATCACGACGGCGTGCCGCGCGGTCAGCACGGACGTCGCCCCGTCGGACGCGGTGACCGCGACTCGCCGGGCGCCGTCCAACCGGCCATGGCCGCGCACCAGGGTGGCGCCGATTCCACCCACCCAGCCGGCCTGGCCGGTGTCGTCCCAGTCGGTGACGTAGCGGTTGCGGCGGCCGAAGACCCCCGGAATGCCGATGGACCCGCTGACCGCCTCCCGCGCGCCGTCGACTTGGCGGGCCTCCGAGATGGCAATCACCGGACGCAGCAAGGCTTTACTGGGCACGCAGGCCCAGTAGGAACACTCGCCGCCGACGAGTTCGCGCTCGACTATGGCGACACTCAGGCCTGCGGCCCGGGCGCGCTCTGCGGCGTTCTGCCCGATCGGCCCGGCGCCGAGCACAACGACGTCATAGCCCGACTCTTCGTGTGCCATCGTTCGTGGTCCTCCCCGGTTGTCCTCAGTGGTCGATCAGCTGCGCGGCCAGCTGGCGCAGGTCGCCCGCCACCAGGTCCGGTTGAGGCAGTCCGTCGACGGGCAGCGGCGGATTGCCGGGCCGCGCGATGAGCGCCCCGCCGAAGCCGACACTCTGGGCGCCGAGGGTGTCCCATACGTGGGCGGCCACCATCATGCAGTCAGCCGGGGCCACTCCGAGCGTCTCGCACGCATACCGGTACACGGTGGGCGACGGCTTGAAGGCGCGGCAGGCATCGACACTCAATTGGTGTTCGAAGAATTCGGCCAGCCCGGAACTCTGCAGCGCCGTAGGACCATCCGGGTTGGGCGGCGAATTGGTCAGGGTGACCAGACGAAAACCGTTGTCTTTCAACATGGTGAGCCCCTCCGCCGCATCCGGGTGGGCCGGCATGGTGAGCAAGCCGTTCTTCAGCCGGTGCGCGTCATCGTCGGAGACGGCCACGCCGTGGATATCGCCGACCATACGGAACACACCTTGGGCCAGCGTGGAGAAGTCCACATAACTATCCGCCAACGTCGCGGACATCGAATACATGACCAGCTGGGCGAACCACTCGCGGAGCACCCGTTCATCGCCGAACAGCTCGGTGAAAAGCGGTGCGAGTGACTCGATGTCGACCAACGTTTCGTTGACGTCGAAAACCAGGACGGAGGGCACGGGCATGGTCAAACCTCGATCTTCTTCGGATTGGGAACATCCGGTCGTAAATACCCGATCAGACAAACGCAAATCAATGTCATTCCCAGCAACGGCCACCAGAGGGCGGTCACCCCGGCCGTCGTGAAAACGCCGACCGTGATGAATGACCTCATCCGCATCAACCTACGCATCCGGTCGGTGGGGCCTTCGTGGGCCGGCCGATCGATCACTTCCCGGCACAGCGCCAGATAGGTGACGTTGACCAGAACGAAGACGAACGCGTACAACGCCACGGGCGCAGCGGCGAGCCTGCTGTCGGCGATCCACTCGGTGGTGATCGGGAGGAGGGATACGGAAAATAGGTGGGCGAAATTCGACCACACCAGCCGCGGCGTCGCCAGCTCCGCATAGCCGAACAGGTGATGATGGTTGACCCATACGATGGCGATGAAGAAATAGCTGACGACATAACTCAGGCCGGTGGGCCACAGTGGTAGCAAGGCGCTGAAGCTGGCCGCGGCGGGCGGCTTGAGCTCGAGCACCAAGATCGTGATCAGCACCGCGAAAACGCCGTCGGAGAACGCTCCTACCCGATCCGGACTGGTTCTCCGCCCGACCACTACGCCTGCCCGGACGATTGGTGGTTTCGTTCCTGCACTACCCCGACATTGCCCTCGGCACCGTGAAAATCCGAGACCTCTTCGATGTCGAGCCCCCGGTCGACGCCGTGTGGAATGACGGTCTGGCCGGGCTCGAGCCGCAACTGTTTGCCGTCGAGGTAGACGTCGATCTTGTCCGGTTCGAAGGACACCAGATCGCCAACTCGTATCACCTCGCGCCAGGCGTTTCGATACGACCACGCCGCCCGCTTGCGGTCGCCGATATCGTAGTAGGAGCAGATCCCCTTGTATGGGCAAAAGGTCTGCGTGTCAACCAGTTCGAGGGCAGATTCGTCGACGTCCTCGCGGGGCACGTACCAGCGTGGAGCGAATCCGGATTCGTACAAAGCTAGTGGGTGCTTGGTATCGGCAATCACTCGGTCGCTGCTACGAGCGATGAGATGCCTTGAAGTGGAACGGATATCGATCCGATGATAGGCATCGGCAGCGTGCCCGACGATCCGCTCGTTCTCTTCGTAGAAAGCGTCCATGGCACGCCAAGCGAATGCGAGGTGCCCGTCGAGTACCGAAGCGTGCGGCGGCAGCGCGGTGTGCTGCCACGCCGCACGGGTCGCCTCTCGCTCCGCGACTTTGACGGTGAACCACCGGGTGTCGCCTAGGTCCTGGTGCTGGGTGAGCCTTTCCTCGGCCACCAGGGCCCCGGCCTCGATATCACTGCGCGGGAAGTAGGCGACCGGATAACGCCCCGGCTCGTGCAACAGGATCACGTCTTGGCTGTCGGCAACCCATGTGTCGGCGAGGCGAACTCGCATGCGCCTCCTCAGCGGTTCGACGTACAAGAGCCGCGCCGGCAACGGCTGTTCAGTCAGAAAGTGACCGACCGATCCCGTGGCGAGCGGACCCTGCTGCCATGCCAGCCCCATCTCCATCCCCTCTTTTCAGCGACACCCCTGAGACAGCTAATCTCCCCGCGTCACAGGGACATCCATTGAAACCGTGAGCCGCAACGACGTACTGGGCCAACCAACCCAGTTATTATGGGCCAAACATCCCATTCTGTCCAGCGGCGAGGTGACCTCATTCGGATCGGGATAGGCCTCGGCGCCGCTTCGAAGCGGCTCGGCTCTTCGGCCTCCGCGTTCCGAAGGAGCGGACGTAGTCGACGGCGGCGTTGACGGCGGCGCGCAGCGGTTCCGCATCGCCGGTGGCATATGTCAGCATGGCGCCGCCCTGGTGCGCGACGACCAACGACACCGCCAGGTGCCGCGGATCGGCGTCGGGCCGTAGGTCGCCGCGCCGGCGCATCGCCGCAAGACCGGTCTCGAACAACTCGATCCACAGGTCATAACCGGCGGAGAGATCGTCGTGAATTTCGTCGTCGGAATCGATCAATTCGCCCGCCAAGGAGCCGTACACGCAACCGCCCACCCGGTACACGGTGTCGACGGCGGCGACGCAGGCGTCGGCCCAGGCCTGCAGGGCGGCGAAGCTGTCGAGGGCGCCCAGCGGTGGCTGGGTGTGGAAGGCCCGCACGTCCTCGCGGCGGGTGGCAACGACCTGACGGATCAGATCGCGTTTGTCCCGGAAGTAGTGCCCGATCTGTGACCCGCCCACTCCGGCCGCTCGCCGTACCTGGTCGATGCTGGTGTTGGCGACGCCCCGCTCGAACATGATTCGCGCGGCGGCGTCGATGATGCGCGCGCGAGTCGCCAGTCCCTTGCGCGTGAATCGTCCCGGACTTTCGGCGTTCACGTGGCGGTCCTCGCTCGGCGCCGGGTGCGCCGCGCCGGGCGAGGGGCTCGCTCGTTCGGATCGGTGGCGAAGGTGCGCAGGTAGTTGATCGCGAAGCGCACCGCGTCGGCGTGCGGCCATTCCGCGCGGTAGGTGAAGGCCAGGGTGCCACCGCCCTGATGGGCGGCGACGATGACCATCGCCAACCGTCTCGGGTCGGCGTTGGCGACCAAGACGCCGTTATCTTTCATCCGCCGGATCGCTGCCTCCAGCAGGTCGATCCACTGCCCATAGCCGGTGGCCAGCGTCTCCCGCGTCGGCTCGTCCGACTTCGCCACTTGGGCCGCGAGAGCGTGGTAGGTAGGCGTGCCGAAATACCCGATGCGCCTGAGGTATCGCATGTTGAGATCGCCCCACCGCTCGAAGTCATCGAACGTTGTCAGGCCTCCCAGCCCGGGTTGGCGGTGAAAGTCGAGAACCACGCCGATCTGGCGTCGGATGACCGCGCGGATCAGTGCGGCCTTGTCGGCGAAATAGTGGGCAAGCTGGGATCCGCTGACCGACGCCGCCCTGCGGACGTTCTCCATGTTCGCAGCCGACAGGCCCTCGGTGACGATCAGTCGGGCGGCCGCTTCCACGATGCGATCCCGGGTGGCACGCCCCTTGGCGGTCAACCGTTGTTCGTCGCGAACATCGGGATGGGCCATCGCGTCAGGCTAACCCGCGGCCGCCCCGAACTATGGGATATCCAACCCATTGATGCCCCGGGCCGTCGGGGGGTTCGGTCAGGCAGCCATGTCGGCCCTGGCGAGGAAGCCTCCGATCAGTTCGGCTACCTCGTCGAGTGCGGACTCGAGCAGGAAGTGTCCGCCGTCGAGCAGGCGGATCTCGGCATTGGGGAGGTCGTCGGCGAACGCCTGGGCGCCGGCCGGGCCGAAGATCTCGTCGCCACGGCCCCACACCGCCAGCAGCGGCACCTGGCTGGCGCGGAAGTACGCATGCAGGCGCGGGTAGAGCGGCGCGTTGGTTGCGTAGTCTCGTAACAGTTTCAGCTGCACCAGGTCATTGCCCGGTCGCGATATGAGCGCGTAATCGTGGTGCCACGATTCGGGGTCGACGAGCGTCTCATCGGCAACGCCGGTGACGTATTGCCATCGAGTGGCATCCAGCGTGAGGAACTGCCGGACCGCGGCCTCGGTCTCGGGCGTTTGTTCGCTTTGGTAAGCCCGCACGATCTTCCAGAAACTGTCGACGAATCCCGCGTCGTAGCCGTTACCGTTCTGGGTGATGATCGCGGTGATCGACGACGGGTGGCGCAGCGCCAGCCGCCAGCCGATCGGCGCGCCGTAGTCCTGGACGTACATCGCGTACCGGTCGACGTCGACGGCGCGCAGCAGTGCGGCAGTGAGGTCGGTCAGCGCGTCGAAGGTGTAGTCGAACTCGTCGACGGACGGCGCGTCGGAGAGCCCGAAGCCCAGGTGATCCGGCGCGATGACGTGGTAGCGGTCGGCGAGCACCGGGATCAGATGGCGGAACATGTAGGAGCTGGTGGGAAACCCGTGCAACAGCACCAGCGCGGGAGCGCTCGAGTGGCCCGCTTCGCGGAAGAACAGGCGGTGACCGTCGACGGTGGCATAGCGATGATGAACAGCCGCCATGGCTCTCCTCCTTAATTTCGCCCTCGACCGAAGCGGCGAATTTCAGCTACGCCACGTTGATCCCGGACTTTGGGTTATGCAACCCAGTATGCACCGGACGGTGCGCCGCGCAACAGCCGTGGTGCGCATATCGGAGGCGTCGCCTCGTGTTGCCGTCGTCTTCCGGCTGGCATAGTGTGAGCCAGCCCTCCAGTCAGGGCCTGCGGAGGTGGCCCGGTGGGCAAACTGATATCGGTGAACGTGGGGCTGCCCCGCAACGTCGAGTGGCACGGCAAAACCGTCTACACCGGGATCTGGAAAAAACCGGTCGAAGGGCCGGTCATGGTGCGTCGCCTGAACATCGACGGCGACGGTCAGGGCGATCTCGGCGGACACGGCGGCGAGCAACGGGCCGTCATGGTCTATCAGACCGAGTCATACGACTTCTGGAAGAGCTACCTGGGTCGCGACGACCTCGTGCCCGGCCACTTCGGAGAGAACTTCACCATCACCGGGCTGCCCGACGACGAGGTGTGCATCGGCGACCGCTACCGGATCGGCGAAGCCGAGTTCGAGGTCACCCAGCCCCGCGTCACCTGCTTCCGGGTCGGCATGCGCATGGAGGAACCCAGGATGCCGAACCTGCTTGTCTCCCAACGCCGCCCGGGCTTCTACTTTCGGGTGATCACCGAGGGACGGGTCCGCGCCGGCGACGACATCGTGCGGACCCGCCGTGGCCGCCACGAACTCAGCGTCGCCGACGTCGACGCGCTGCTCTACCTGCCGAACCGTGACCTAGGGCTACTCCCCAAGATCGTCGATGTCCCCGCGCTCAGCCCCGGGTGGCAGCAATCATTCCGGGACATGCTCGACGCACCACAGGGATCGGCGGCCGCGCCTCCGGGTGCGACACCGGCATGGGGTGGGTTTCGGCCCTTACGGGTCAGCGAAATTCGCCGGGAAAGCCCACAGGTGATGTCCATTGAACTTCAGGCGGACGACCGTTCCGCGCTGCCTGCGCCGCTTCCGGGGCAATATCTGACCGTGCGAATCCCCGGCGCGGGTACGCCGGCGCCACTGCGCAGTTACTCCCTCTCCGGCGACCCCGCGGCGGGGCACTACCGCATCAGCGTCAAGCGGGAAGAGCACGGTCTGGTCAGCTCGTGGCTGCACGAGCACGTCGAGCCGGGCTCGGTCGTCGAGGCCGCCGCACCGCGCGGCGAGTTTTACCTCACCGACGGCGGCGGTCCCGTGGTGCTGATGTCGGCGGGAATCGGGATCACACCCGTCTTGGCCATGCTGCACGCGCTCGCGGCGGGCGGCAGCGGCCGCGAGATCTGGTGGCTGCACACCGCCCGCAACCGCGAAACGCAGGCATTCGCAACGGAAGTCGCCAGCCTGGTCGAGTCTCTGCCGAGTGCGCGGCAATCGGTGTTCTACACACAAACTCAAGGCCGTTTGGACCGCCCGGCCATCGCGGCCCTGGGTATCCCGGCCGATGCCACGGCATACCTGTGCGGCCCGACCCAGTTCATGAGCGACATGCGCGAGGCACTCGCCGCCGGCGGCCTGGCGCCCGAGCGGATCCATAGCGAACTATTCGGCGCCTTGCCGCCGATCAACCCCGGCATCATCGACGACACCCCGCGCAAACCGCCGCACCTCCCGGCGGGGGTTCCGGGGACGGGCCCGCCAATCACGTTCGCGCGCAGCGGCCTGACGGCCACCTGGTCTTCCACGTACGGAAGCATCCTGGAGTTGGCGGAAGCCTGCGACGTGCCCACCCGGTTCTCCTGCCGAAGCGGCGTCTGTCACCTCTGCGTCACCGGTGTGGTTTCCGGCAGCGCCACCTACGTGCAGCAGCCCCTGGAGCCTCCCGAGCCAGGGACGGTGCTCATCTGCTCGGCGGCTCCGGAGACCGAACTCGTGCTGGACCTGTAGCGAAAAACCGTGCCTCAGGCGGTGATCGCGCGTTGACCGCCGCTGACGGGCAAGACGGCGCCGTTGACGTAGCTGGCGTCGGCGGTGCTGAGAAAGACGACCACGCTGGCGATTTCACTCGGATCGGCGGGCCGGCCCAACGCGGTGCTGGCCGCCACCGCCTCCAGCATGCCGGGTAGCGCCGCGGTACCGGGAGTGTCGGTCGGCCCGACGGAGACCGCGTTCACGCGTACCCCCGACGGCCCGAACTCATCCGCCCACACGCGGGTCAGTAATTCGAGGCCGGCCTTGGTGGCGCCGTAGATGCCGGCGCCGCTCGCCGGCACCGAAGCCGCCACGGTGCTCACGCTGACCACCGAGCCGGCGCCGCGCTCGATCATCCACGGCACCAATTGCTGGACCAAAATGTAAGGCGCGCGCAGGTTCACATTCACGTGCTCGTCGAACGCCGCGTCATCAGTCTCTACCGTGGCTCCGAATTCGTAGATACCGGCGTTGTTGATCAGGATGTCGACCGGTCCCGCCTCGGCCGCCAGGCGGCGCACGTCGTCGGCGTTGTTGAGGTCTGCCGCGACGAAACGAGCCGTGCCACCGGCGTTTTCGATATCACGTACCGTCTTGGCGCCGCGCTCTGCGCTGCGGCCGTGCACTATCACCTCTACCCCGCGTTCCGCGAGCTGTAACGCAATCTCGCGGCCGATACCGGACGTTGCTCCGGTCACCAACGCGGTGGAGCCGGCCATTGTTGTTGCCATCGGACCCTGCCTCCGGGAGTGAAGTTCACTTGCCCCCCCGTCAGCAGCGGTCCGCCGCCATTTATTCCTAGGAGGTCAGCGGGACCGACGCCTCCGCCGTGTAGCACAGGAATGTCAGCGTCTCCTGCAGATACAGCTGCACGGTCTCCGCATCATGGCTGGTGTAGCCGATCGACACATCGGTTCCCAGCTGCAGATCGAAGTCGCCGCCGCGGGTGGTGAGCACGAAAGCACCATCGATCGCCGGCGCCCAGATGATGTCTCCCGGGACCAGCCGGTCGATGTGCTCGAGGATCGGATAGCCGTGTTCGGTGGTTTCGCTGACCTTCGTGTAGACGTCGGCGGACAGCAGCACCGAATACGGACCGTCGACGCCGGCTAGCCGGAGTTCGGAGATCGCCTGGGTGATGACGTCCGGAATCTCGCGGGGGTCGGCCGGCAAGGTCAGCGGCTTGTTCGAGCTGCAGGTGCGAATGCCGTCGATCGACGCCGCGGGGTAGCCCTCGAAGATGGCGCGGTCCTCGACGAAGGCCAGCTTCTTGGCGGCGGCCTTGACCGGGTCCCAGTCCGAGTCTTGCGCGCCGCGCTCCACGTTGTCGATCTCATAGCGGGACAGAGTGAACGGAACACGGAGCCGGACAAGGGGTTTGCTCGCCCGAAGGTGAGCCTCGACGCCGTCGGAGGGTGACGTCACGTCGACCAGGCGGCCGGTGCTGACCGCCGCGGTGACCGGACCGCCCGGCTCGCTGACGTCGACAACCCGGCGTCCGGCGATGTGGCGTTTGAACGTCCGGGACGCCTCGGTTTCAATTTCTTTCCACGCCGCTTCGGTGACCGGTGCCAACTCGCGGTAGAGGTTGTTCATCAAGTGGTTCCTTTCAGGCTGCCGATCGAAAGTGAGCCGTCTTGTACGGCAAGCGTTTCCGTCACCGGTACCGCGGGCAGCGGCGGTGGATCGTCGAGGAAGTCGACGGTGGGCGAGAAGAACAGGCCACCGGTGACTGCGGTGGAGAACTCGAGGATGCGGTCGGTGTTGCCCGGTGGATCACCGAGGAACATGTTGCGCAGCATCTGTTCAGTCACCTGCGGCGTGCGGGAATAGCCGATGAAGTAGGTGCCGTACTCGCCCTTCCCGAGCCGGCCGAACGGCATGTTGTGCCGCACGATCTTCAGTTCGGTGCCGTCGGCGTCGGTGATGACGTTGAGGGCGATGTGGGCGTTGGCCGGCTTTTCCTCGTCATCCAGTTCGACGTTCTCCAGCTTCGTGCGGCCGATCACCAGCTCCTGCTCGGCGACCGACAGGGCGTTCCACGAGGACATCTCGTGCAGATACTTCTGCACGTGCACGTAGCACGAGCCCTCGAACTCAGGATCCTCGGCGCCGATCGCGGTGGCGCTGACGGCGAGTGAGCCATCGGGATTTTCGGTGCCGTCGACGAAGCCCAACAGATCGCGGTTGTCGAAGTAGCGGAATCCGTGCACCTCGTCGACGACGGTGACCGCACCGGCCATGGACCGCAGGATGCGGTCGGCCAATTCGAAACAGACATCCAGGCTTTCAGCCCGGATGTGGAACAGCAGGTCCCCGGGCGTGGCCGGGGCGTTGTGCCGGGGGCCATTCAGTTCGACGAACGGGTGCAACTCTGCGGGGCGGGGCCCGGAGAACAAGCCATCCCAGGCCCGGGAGCCGATGGAGGTGATGGCCGACAACCGTTTCGGCGGCTCCCGAAATCCGATTGCGCGCACCAGCCCCGAAATGTCGGGCAGCGCGGCATGCACCGTCGCCTCTCCGCCGTCGTCGATGGTCACCACCAGAAAGACCGCCGCAGGCGTCAACGGCTCGAGGATGGGCTGTGGTTGGACGGGAGGCACTCTGCTGACCCTAGCGTGGCGACGGTGAGCGCAGGAAGTGCGCGAACAAGGAGCCGCGCAATCGGGCCCAGCGTGGCGACGGTCGTCGTCGACAGTCATGATGATCAACATGTCGGCCAGCGCCGCAGGCCTCTGCGATTTTATCGACGCTTCTCCGTCGCCATTTCACGTCTGCGCCACGGTCGCCGCGCGGCTGATCGCTGCGGGATTCGCCGAACTGAGCGAGTCTGACCGGTGGCCGGAAGAACCGGGCCGCTACTTCACGGTGCGGGCCGGCTCGCTGGTGGCCTGGAACTCCGAGGGTGGCGACGGCCCATTCCGGATCGTCGGCGCGCACACCGACAGCCCTAACCTGCGCGTCAAGCAGCATCCCGATCGCCTGGTTGCCAGGTGGCGCGTGGTCGCGCTCGAGCCGTACGGCGGGGCGTGGCTGAACTCCTGGCTGGATCGCGACCTGGGCATCAGTGGACGGCTGTCGGTGCATGACGGCGCCAGGGTCGAGCATCGGCTGGTCCGGATCGACGACCCGATCCTGCGGGTGCCCCAGCTTGCCATCCACCTCGCCGAGGACCGCAAATCGCTGACTCTCGACCCGCAACGCCACGTCAACGCGGTTTGGGGAGCCGGTGCGGACATCAAGCCGTTCGTCGACTTCGTCGCGGAACGGGCGGGGGTGGCGCCGACCAACGTGCTGGCCGCCGACCTGATGACCCACGACCTGACCCCGTCGACCGTGATCGGCGCCGACGGCGACCTGCTCAGCGCGCCGCGCCTGGACAACCAGGCCAGCTGCTACGCGGGCACGGAGGCCCTGGTGGCCGCCGAACCGCGGGGATTCCTGCCCGTCCTCGTGGTCTTCGACCACGAGGAGGTGGGGTCGTCCTCCGACCACGGCGCCCAGTCCGACCTGCTGGGCACCGTCCTGGAGCGGATCGTGCTCGCGGCCGGCGGCACCCGCGAGGATTTCCTGCGCCGGCTGCCCGACTCGCTGCTGGCCTCGGCGGACATGGCCCACGCCACCCATCCCAACTACCCGGAGCGGCACGAGCCCGGCCACCTGATCGAGGTCAACGCCGGACCGGTGCTCAAGGTGCATCCCAACCTCCGTTATGCCACCGACGGACGGACGGCCGCCGCCTTCGAGCTCGCCTGTCGGCAGGCCGGGGTCGGCCTGCAGCGCTACGAGCACCGGGCCGATCTGCCCTGCGGATCGACGATCGGGCCGTTGGCCTCGGCTCGGACCGGCATCCCGACCGTCGA
>NZ_LZJB01000113.1:0-676 GCF_001666895.1 Mycobacterium sp. E3298 | reverse complement strand
AGCGCCGAACTCGCGGAAAAGCTGTTAGCTTTACCCCACGTTCGCTCAAGACAGGTGGCAACGGAAGGGCTCGCGTGATGGGCGTCGACCCCGGGCTGACCCGATGCGGGCTGTCGGTGGTCGAAAGCGGGCGCGGACGAAACGTGGTCGCGCTGGACGTGGACGTGGTGCGGACCCCGTCGGACGCGCCGCTGGCCGAGAGGCTGCTGGCCATCAGCGATGCCGTCGAGCACTGGCTGGCCACCCACCAACCGGACGTCGTCGCCATCGAGCGGGTGTTCTCCCAGCTGAACGTGTCGACGGTGATGGGCACCGCGCAGGCCGGCGGGGTGATCGCGCTGGCGGCGGCCAAGCGCGGCATCGACGTGCACTTCCACACGCCGAGCGAGGTCAAGGCCGCGGTCACGGGCAACGGTGCCGCGGACAAGGCCCAGGTGACCGCGATGGTCACGAAAATCCTTGCGCTGCAAGCGAAGCCGACTCCCGCGGACGCCGCGGACGCGCTGGCGTTGGCCATCTGCCACTGCTGGCGGGCGCCGATGCTGGCCCGGATGGCCGCGGCCGAAGCGCTGGCCGCGCAACAGCGGCACGTGTACCTGGCCAAGCTGAAGGCCGCGCGATGATCGCCTCGGTGCGCGGTGAGGTGCTCGAGGTGGCGCTCGACCACGCGGTGATC
>NZ_LZJB01000112.1:0-724 GCF_001666895.1 Mycobacterium sp. E3298 | reverse complement strand
CGGGCTAGTTGTTGGATGGTGGTGGTTGGGGTTGGAAGGGTTGGTACCACCACCAGTCGGCGCGCTCGCCGGTGGGTCCCGGGCAGGGGGCGACCGGGGGTGGGGGCTTTGTCGGTGGCCGCGCCAGCGATCCGGGCCTCAGTGTTCGGCCTGCCTGATCGGTGACGGTCAGCGTGGGTGCGGGTCCGGCGATGGTGATGACGCCACGATGATGGGCCCGGTGGTGATACGGGCAGACCAGCACGAGGTTGGTCAGCTCGGTGGGTCCGCCGTCTTCCCAGTGCCGGATGTGGTGGGCGTGCAGGCCGCGGGTGGCGCCGCAGCCGGGAACCGCGCAGCTGCGGTGGCGGTGCTCGAGCGCGCGGCGCAGTCGCCGGCTGATCAGGCGGGTGGTTCGGCCGGCGCCGATGACCTCGCCCTGGCGTTCGAACCACACTTCGCCGGTGGCGTCGCAGGTCAGGTAGCGGCGTTCGGCGTCGGTGAGCAGCGGACCCACGTGCAGTGCCGCACCGTGCTTTTCGGCGTCGACGTGCACCACCACGGTGGTGTGCTGTCCGTGTGGGCGGCGGGTCGTCTCCGCGTCCCAGCCGGCCTCGATCAGTCGCATGAACGCCTCGACGCTGCCCGGCAGGGGCGGCGCGCTGTCTGACGCTCCCTCGGCGCGGTCGTGCTTCCATTCGGCGATCAGCGCGTCACGATGGGACTGCAAGGCGGCGTCGAACGT
>NZ_LZJB01000111.1:0-30099 GCF_001666895.1 Mycobacterium sp. E3298 | reverse complement strand
GTGCGCGCGATCGAACTCAAGAACTGGGTCGCGACGCTGACACTGCGGCTGGGCAAGAACGTCAAGCTGCCCAGGAACGCCACCGCCAAGATCGGCCAGACCAGCCTGCTGGGTTCCCAGCACGTTGAGCTGGCGGCGCCGCCCAACCCCTCCCCGGAGCCGCTGCGGGACGGTGACACCATCCCGCTGAAAAACGCGTCCACCTATCCCACCACCGAGCAGACGCTGGCCAGCCTCGCCATCGTGCTGCACGGAGGCGGCATCCCGAACCTCGAAGTGCTGCAGAACGAGGTCTACAACATCCTCAACGGGCGGGCCGACCAGATCCGCGCCTTCCTGGGCAAGCTGGACACCTTCACCGCCCGGCTCGACGAGCAGCGCGCCGACATCACCCGGGCCATCGATTCCACCAACCGGCTGCTGGCGTACGTGGGTCCCCGCTCCGATGTGTTGGACCGGGTCCTCACCGAATTCCCGCCACTGCTCAAGCATTTCGCCGACAAACAGAATCTTCTGATCAACGCCGTCGACGCGACGGGACGGCTCAGCGGAGTCGCCGACCAATACCTGTCGGCCGCGCGTGGCGACATCCACCAGGACCTGCAGTCGCTGCAGTGCCCGCTGCGCGAGCTCGGCCGGGCGGCGCCGTACCTCATCCGCGCCCTCAAGCTGATCCTCGTGCGGCCGTTCGACATCGACGCCGTGCCCAAGGCGTTCCGCGGTGACTACTTCAACCTGTCGCTGACGCTCGACCTGACCATGAGCGCCGTCGACAACGCGGTCCTCACCGGGACCGGATTCTCCGGGGCGCTGCGCGCGCTCGAGCAATCGTGGGGCCGCGACCCCGAAACGATGATTCCCGACGTCCGGTACACGCCGAACCCCAACGATGTTCCGGGTGGCCCCCTGGTCGAAAGGGCGGACAGGCAATGCTGACCCGCTTCATCAAGCGCCAGCTGGTCGCGTTCACCATCCTGACCGCGATCACGGCGGTCGCGCTGGGCTGGTACTACTTGCAGATTCCCAGCGCGGCGGGAATCGGCCAGTACACGCTGAGGGCGGACCTGCCCGCGTCGGGTGGGCTGTACAAGACCTCCAACGTCACCTATCGCGGCGAAACCATCGGCACGGTCACCGCCGTCGAGCCGACCGCGACGGGCGCGCGGGTGACCATGAGCATCGGCGACCGCTACCGGATACCGATTGACGCGTCGGCGAACGTGCATTCGGTGTCGGCGGTCGGTGAGCAATACCTGGACCTGGTGTCGACGGGCAATCCGAGCCAGTACTTCTCGCCCGGCCAGACGATCACGAAGGGGACCATCCCCACCGAGATCGGGCCCGCGCTGGACGCGGCCAACCGCGGGCTGGCCGTGCTGCCGAAGGACAAGATCGCCTCGCTGCTCGACGAAACCGCCCAAGCCGTAGGCGGATTGGGCCCCGCGCTGCAACGCCTGGTCGACGCGACGCAGGCCATCGCCGGCGACTTCAAGACCAACATCTCCGACATCAACGACATCGTCCAGAACTCCGGGCCCGTCATCGACAGTCAGGTCAACTCCGGCGACTCGATCGAGCGGTGGTCACACAATCTGAACATCCTGGCCGCCCAGAGCGCGGAAAACGACCGGCACGTGCAGAGCATCCTGACCCAGGCGGCCCCGACCGCCGATCAGGTCAACGAGGTGTTCGGCGACGTCCGCGAGTCGCTGCCGCAGACCCTGGCGAATCTCGAGATCGTGCTGGACATGCTCAAGCGCTACCACAAGGGCGTCGAGCAACTCCTGGTCGCCTACCCGCAGGGCGCCTCGGAGGGCCAAACCGTGACGTCGGCCTTCCCGGGGTATGCGTCGCTCGGCACCTCGCTGACGATCAACCAGCCCCCGCCGTGTCTGACCGGGTTCCTCCCGGCGGCCGAGTGGCGGTCTCCCGCGGACACCAGCCTCGCGCCGATGCCGTCCGGAACCTATTGCAAGATCCCGCAGGACACCCCCGCGAACGCCGTGCGCGGCGCACGCAACCTTCCATGCGTCGACGTCCCGGGTAAACGCGCCGCGACGCCACGGGAGTGCCGCGATTCCAAACCGTACGTGCCGTTGGGCACCAACCCGTGGTACGGCGACCCCAACCAGATCGTCACCTGTCCTGCGCCGGCCGCGCGTTGCGACCAGCCCGTGAAACCGGGGCTCGTGATGCCCGCGCCGTCGGTCAACAACGGCCTCAATCCGGCGCCCTCCGACCGGGTGGCGGGGACGCCGCCGCCGACCAGCGATCCGCTGCAACGGCCGGGATCGGGCACCGTCGAATGCAATGGGCAGCAACCGAACCCGTGCGTGTACACGCCCGCCGGCCCTCCCCCGGCGGTGTACCTCCCGCAGAGCGGCGAACTGGTGGGGCCCGATGGCGTCAAGTACGCGGTCGAAAACTCGAACAAGACCGGAGACGACGGCTGGCAGGACATGCTGGCGCCGTCGACCGGCCGATAGAGATTGGAGCGACATGCCGGAAGCCATTGGCCTGGGCCAACTTCGAAGTGACGCCTGCACGTATCTCGAGCGGGTCGCCGCCGGGGAGGCGATCGACGTCATCCGTCGCGGCAAGCTGGTGGCGCGGATCCTGCCCGTCGGTGACTGGCGGGTGGCTCCGATCCCGGCGCGTTCGGCGAAACTCGCCGCGCAGGACACCGGCGGGTGGGTCGGCCTCGACGAACTTCGCACCCGCGCCGGCCGGTGCTTCGACCGGGTGGCGGCCGGGGAGACGCTGAGCGTCGTCCGGGGCGGCCGATTGTTGGCGCAGATCGTGTCCGCCGGTGACGCGGCGAGCAGTCCCACACCGGCGGATGGCCGGGGTGGGATCGAGCTCGACGAGCTCCGGAAGCGCGCCGGGCGCTACTTCGATGAGGTCGCGGCGGGGCAGACGATCGAGGTCATCCGCGGCGGCAAGCTGGTCGCCCGCATCGTGTCGGTCGCGTAGGAACGGCGGCGGCGCATACCCCGGAAGCTTTCCCGAGGTCATGTTGTTGAGCGGTGCATGACCATGACGGGCTTCCACGAAGGAGAGACCGCGACACAGCGGCGAGCGGGCGTCGAAGCCGAGGCCAAGCGGCTCGAGGGCATGCTCGACTCGCCGGGCCTGTCCGGCGGCGCCGCAAGATTTCTCGCCGCACAGCGATTCGCCGCCCTGACCGGACGGGACCACGACGGCGTGCTGTGGACGTCGCCGTTGATCGCCGCGCCGGGTTTCCTCCGCGGCCGGGACGACGTCTTGCGTGTGTCGGCATCCCCCCGCAGCGGCGACCCGCTGCACCGGCTCCCGGCCGGCCAACAAGTCGGACTGATCGCGATCGACTTCGCCACCCGCCGCCGGTTACGGGTGAACGGCGAGCTCGTCGGCTCGGACGACGCGGGCCTGGCCGTCCGCGTCGACCAGTCATACGGCAACTGCCCCAAGTACATTCACCCGCATACCATCGACACCGACGCCCTCGGCGCACCCGCTTCACTGCGCGCGAGACGCGCAACGCTTGACCCGTCCGATCAGGCGATGATCGCGAGGTCGGACACGTTCTTTCTGGGCACGAGCCATCCCACCCGGGGTAGCGACGCGTCGCACCGCGGAGGCCCACCCGGCTTCGTCCGGGTCGACGCCCCCGACCGGCTCTGGTGGCCGGACTTCCCCGGGAACAACATGTTCAACAGTTATGGAAACCTGGCCGTCGACGACGAGGCCGCCTTGCTGTTCGTGGATTTCGGGACCGGTGCGAGCCTGCACCTCACCGGGACCGCACAGGTGCGGTGGACTAGCCCCGGTGCCCCCGGGGACGACGGCGGCGTGGGCAGGAACGTCTCATTCTCGGTCGGTGCCGTGGTCAGCGTCGGCAACCGCTAACCCTCGAGGAATCCGCCCTCGGGAAGCGGGCGTTGGCAGATCGTCCGCGCCTCGGCGGCGCTAAGCCCGAACAGCCGCAGCACGTTCTCGGTGACGAGGTCGGCGGCGTGCGCGTCGTCTCGATCGGGGTTGTCCCGCAACAGGTTTCCGAGCCCCAGCAGCGCACCGCCGGCCATTGCGAGGGCCAACTCGGGATCCTCGACGTCGAACCGACCGGCCGCGACGCCGGCTTTGATATCACGCAGGGCGCGCGGCGCCAAACCACGTTCGGACGACAGCAGCTCCAGCCCGTTGGCCAACAGGATCCGGCTCTCCTGCGGGCGGCGGCGGAACAGCCTGCCGGTCATCCGAAAGCTGGTGGCGAAGATCTCCGCCGGGTCCTCGATGGACGCGGTGAGCCGGTCGAGCATCGCCCCATAGACGTCGAGCACCTCGGCGACCGCGGCCTCGAACAGCTGCTCCTTGCTGTCGAAGTGGTTGTAGAAGGACCCCATGCCGACGTCGGCGGCCTGGGTGATCTCCAGGACCGGCACGTTCACCTTGCCCTCGGCGATCAGTTGCTGCGCGGCCTTGACCAGCGCCGCACGGGTGCGCCGCTTGCGCCGCTCCAGCCGGTTGGCCGGCTCCGCCATCGCACTCACCCCCGCATTATGCATCAGTCATGAGGATTTCGTCAGACTCTTGACTGAACGTTATCTCGTATGTGACGATTTCGTCAGTTAGGTTTGGGAGTGACCATGGATTTGACCGAAAGCGCACGTCCGGAGGCGCACAGCGAGCAGGGCGCACTGCGCGGGGAGCATCCCGGGCGGTCGCGCAACCCCGTCATCAGGGTCGCCGACATCGCGTGGCTGGAGTTCGAGCGGCCAGACTTGGGGCGCGCCGAGGCGTTCGCGCGGGCATTCGGCTTCCACACTGCCCAGCACGGCCCCGGCGAGGTGCAGTTGCGCGGCACCCGGGCGGGTACGCCGTGCGTGATCCTGCGTCGCGGCAGGCGCAGCCGGTTCACCGGCGCGGCGTTCCGGGCCTGCGACGAGGCCGACGTGCTCCGGCTGGCGGGCAACGCCGGGGCACCGATGCGACGGCTACCGGAGGCCATCGGCGGGGTGTCGGTCGACCTGACAGACCCCAGCGGAATGTTGGTTCGGGTCGTCGCCGGCATGCACGAGCTCCCGGACCTGCCGGGCCAACAGGCCCACGTCTTCAACTTCGGCCCCGAGGTGCGGCGCACCAATGCCGGCCAGCGTCCCCCGCGGGTGCCCGCCCGGGTCGAGCGCCTGGGCCACCTGGTGGTGCAGTCGACCAAGTACCTCGAGACCCTCAACTGGTACCTCGACAACCTCGGCATGATCGTCAGCGACTTTCTGTACTTCCCCGGCCAGCGGCACCGCGGCCCGGCGATGAGTTTCATTCGCTGCGACCGCGGTTCGATACCGGCCGACCATCACACCCTGGCGATGGCCCTGGGGCCGGCCAACCGCTACGTGCACTCGGCCTATCAGGTCAGCGATCTCGACGCGCTGGCTGCTGGCGGCGAATACCTTGGCGCGCACGGCTATTCCCGGTCCTGGGGAATCGGCAGGCACATCCAGGGCAGTCAGATCTTCGACTACTGGCGCGACCCCGACGGCGACTTGTTCGAACACTTCACCGATGGCGACCTGTTCGACAACACGCTCGACCCGGGCTGGGCGCCCTTCACCGCATCCGGGTTGGCGCAGTGGGGGCCGCCGGCAAGCAGAGATTTCCTCGGAACCGACCCCAAGTCGGCACGCCGGGAACTGGTTTCGATGATGACCGCCCTCCGCTCGCACAACGAATTCGATTTCAACCGCCTGATCGGCCTACTGAAAGTTCCTACCTCATGACCCTTTCCGTGCTGCACACCGCTTCCGAAACCGACCGCGCCTGGTGGCTCAAAACCGCCGAGGGCGCAGTCAGAATCGACACCACCGCCACCACCACCGCCGCGTTGCTGGCCGACCGGGCCGCCATCGAGAGTGCGGCGACGAAAACCGAAGCCGTCGCCCTCGACACCCTCGCCTTGGTCTCACCGGTGACCCGGCCGTGCCGGGTGATAGCTCAGATGACCAACTACGAGTCGCACGTCAAAGACGCGGGCATGGATCCGGCGTCCATCCCCCTCACCTTCTTCCGCAAGGCGTCCGCCTCCATCACCGGGCCGTTCGACGACATCGTCAAGCCCCCGCACGTGAAGCTGCTCGACTACGAAGTCGAGATCGGCCTGGTGATCGGCCGCGCCGTCCCGATCGGCACCACCATCTCGGACGCCAACCTCGGCGATTTCGTCGCCGGGCTGGTGGTCACCAACGACGTCTCCGCGCGCGACGTCCAACTCCCCCAGACCCAGTTTTACGAGGCCAAGTCGTATCCGACGTTCACCCCGGTCGGCCCCGAACTGGTGCTGCTCACCGCCGACGAGCTCAAGCGCTTCGGTGACCTGCGATTGCGCCTCAGCGTCAACGGCGAGGAACGCCAGAACGCGCTCGTCGAGGGCGACATGCTGTACCGGCCACTGCAGGCGCTGCAGTCGCTCACGCAGTTCCAAGAACTCGCCCCGGGTGACCTGGTGCTCACCGGCACCCCGGTCGGCACCGCGCTGAGCGCCCCACCGAAGCCGGTACAGTTCGTCGGAAACCTGTTGCCGCCGGGACTCAAATGGAAGATGTTCTTCTCGCGGCAGGCCGCCAACCGCAATTACCTGCACGACGGTGACATCGTCGAGGCGTCGGTGGCCACCGACGACGGCGCCATCGATCTCGGAACGCAGCGCACCCCAGTGCGATACACATGACGACCCCGGCTACGCGGCGGGTACCCGTCGTCATCGTCGGCGCCGGACCGACCGGCGTCACCGCGGCCACCCGGCTGGCGCAGTGCGGCGTCCATTGCCTGGTGCTCGATCGCTGGACGGACGTGTACCCCCAGCCACGAGCGGTGCATCTGGACGACGAGATCTATCGCATCATCGCCCGCCTCGGGTTGGGCGGCGAGTTCGCCGCGATATCACGGCCGACGCTGGGTTTGCGGTTGGTGGACAGCCGGTTCCGCACTCTGGCCGAATTCAACCGCGACCCCGAGCACAGCGTGCACGGTTTCCCGCAGGCCAACATGTTCGACCAGCCCGAATTGGAGACCCTGCTGCGGGCCAACCTCGAGCGCCATCCCAATGCCGAACTGCGCGGGAACGCAGAAGTCACCGATGTTGTGGCGGACGGAACGCGCATCCGCGTCACGTTCACCGACCGCTCAGACGGTGGGCGTCACCACGTCGACGCCGACTACCTGCTGGGCTGCGACGGCGCCAACAGCCTGGTGCGGGCACGGATCGGTTCGACCATGCGGGACTTGAACTTTCAGCAACGCTGGCTGGTCGTCGACATCGCCAGCGAGGCGGACCTGGGCCAGTGGGACGGGGTGCACCAAGTGTGCGACCCGGATCGCGCGGGAACGTACATGCGCATCGGGCCGGCCCGCTACCGGTGGGAGTTTCAGTTGCTCGCCGGCGAAACCGCGGCGGACTTCGGCACGCTCCAGCGGCTGCGACCGTTGATCAAACCATGGACCAGCACCGTACCCGTCGCCGAGCTCACCCTGGTGCGGGTCGCCGAGTACACGTTCCGGGCACAGATCGCCGACCGCTGGCGCAACGGCAACGTCTTCCTCCTCGGCGACGCGGCGCACCTCACTCCCCCGTTCATCGGCCAGGGCATGGGCGCCGGGCTGCGCGACGCCGACAATCTCGCCTGGAAGATCGCCGGGGTCCACCGCGGCGCCCTTACCCCGGACGTGCTCGAGACTTATGAGCGCGAACGAAAGCCGCACGCTCGCTACATGATTCGCCTCGCGCTGAGTATCGGCTGGGCGATGACCGGCGGCGGCCACCTTGGCAACGCAGCGCGCCGGGCGCTGTTGCCGCGGCTGCGGCTCATCCCCGGCCTGCGCGACAAGGTCGTCGACTCCACAACGCCGCCGCTGCACCGCTCAGCGTGGGTGTCTAAATCGCGGCGACCGCATCAGCTACCGGGCACGCTGTGCCCCAACCCGCCGCTGCACGACGGTCGACGGGTGGACGACGTCCTCGGCACCGGTTTCGCGTTGATCGCCGTCACTCGCCCCGGCGCCGCCGACGAGGCCGCCCTGCGGCGGCGCGACGTCACCGTGCTGGTCGCCGACCCCGGCAGCGCTCTGGAGACGTGGCTGCGGCGGGGTCGCGTCACCGCCGCGCTGGTGCGCCCCGACCGAACGGTGGCGCGCGCCGGGCGCGACCTGGCCGCCCTTTGCGCGTGGACCGCCACCGCCCTGTCGCCCGGCGAGCGTCAGCCGGACGCGGACGGCCGGGCGACGATCACGGGTATCCGTACCGAGTGCAGCACGGCGTTGCTGACCGATCCCAGGAGTATGCCGGACAAGCCGCCACGGCCGTGACTGCCCACGACGAGAAGCTGGGCGAATTCCGACTTTTCGGCAAGCTGCCGAGCCGGCGCGTCGCGTTCGACCAACCTCTGCACCGTCACATCGGGATAGCGCTCCTGCCAACCGGCCAGGTTCTCGGCGAGGCTCCGCTGGGCCTCCTCTTCCAGTGACGACCAATCCGCTTCGGGGAGTTCGCTGATCGCGATGTCGCTCCATGCGTGCAAGGCCATCAGGTCGACGCCGCGCCGGGAAGCCTCGTCGAACGCGACGGCGGTCGCGAGCTCGGAGGCCGGCGAGCCGTCGATCCCCACCAGAACGGGAGCGTCCCCGTTGTCCGGCAGGTCGTCCCCATGGATCACCGCGACGGGACAATTCGCGTGCCGCACCACCGTCGCGCTGACCGAGCCCAGCACGCCACGCGCCAGTAACCCGCGTCCCGCCGTGCCGACGACGACCATCTCCGCCTCGTCGGACATCTTGATCAGGGCCAGCGCGGGGCTGGAATACACGAGTTCCCGGTTGATCGCGATCTCACGGTCCGCCGCTAGCGCCTCCTCGGCGAGCTTGATCGCGTGCATGATCGCCTTCTTGCCCTCGTCTTCCAGCCGCACTGCCAGAGAGTCGGGGTATGGGACCGGCGGCCAGGTGGCGGTGGGCGTCGTCACCGCGTGGACGACGGTCAGTGGAACTTTCCGCATGGCCGCCTCGCGCGCGGCCCAACGTGCCGCAGCGTTCGATGCCGTCGAGCCGTCGACCGCGACGACGATGCCGCGCTGTTGGTCAGGTGCTGACATTTCGTTCTCCCTCCATCACCGACGACGCTATAAACCCGACGGGCGTGGGTCGTGAGGCTTAAGTCCCTAACCACCGGGACGGAGGGCTGTTACCGGCGTGGCGTTAAGGCGCCCTTAACGCCACGGTCACTCGCCGGTCAGACGGCTTTCCGTTGCAGCTGCGCGATGACCCAGAAGGGCAACGCCACAAACAATGTCCCGCCGATCAGATTGCCGACGGTGGTCACGCCGAGGTTGGTGAGCAAGCCGTGGTCGCCGAATCCCCAACCGATCGTGCCCCGGGGTGCCGCCGGGTGAAACAGGTTGAGCAGCAGGGGAATACCGAGGAAGCCGACGTTGGCGATCACGTGCTGCGTGCCGCCGATGACGAACGCGAACGGGCCGTAGAACGCGAATGCCATTCGGGCGACGTCGCTGCGGGCCTTGAAGAACATGCACATCGAGGTCTGCAGAAACCAGGTGCACACGACGGCGAGGAGCAGTGCGGTCAAGAAGGGCTGGCCGGCCTTCTGGGTGCCCACGGTAGCGGCCCGCTCGGCGAAGGCACCCAGATACGGGCCTCCCGCGGCGCCGCAAACGGTGACGAAAAGCAGCGCGCCGAGGACGTTGCCGATGAGGCCCACGACGACCAGGAAGGCATAACCACCGGCGCTCATCGTGCGATTCAGGACGGCGAGAAATCCCGCGGCCATGTCGGCGGTGATCAAAGACATGCCCGACACCAGGATCAGGACGAAGGACATGCCGAACGCCAGCCCCATCAGCAAACTCGCGATGCCCGGGGACTTGACCCCGGTGCTCACCATCAGCGCCAGCAGCGCTCCGAACGCGACCATCACGCCGCCGACCAGGGAACGCATCAGGAACGCCCACGGGTGCGTAGCCTTCTCGACCGCCATGGCGGCCACCCGGTCGACCATGGCGCCCACGCTCAGCGGCTCGAACGGATCGTCGGGGATCGTCGCCTTGGTGTCAGACGGGATGTCTGCGAACAGCTTTGGTGGTGACGCTTTGCCATCCAGTTGCGGCGCTGGCGCATTGATCGTCATGGGTGCTCGTCCTTCCGTAAAGCGTTGATCGCGTTGATGACCCCCGAGATGTGCTCATCACTGAGCCTCTCCCCTTCGAAGACGTGGTTGAGCAGGATCCTGAGGTCGAGCATCTGTTGCAGGTAGACCAGGCATGGGGGGCACTCGTCGAGGTGCTTGGCGACGATGGGGCCCCACTGCCGGGGGTCGGAATCGACGAGTTCATCCACCAGTCGGACGAAGTCGACGCAGTCGATGGCGGGGACAGTGTTGTCGTGCACGGTCATCGGCGATACCGCTTTTCCAATTCGTTGCGAAGATTTCCCCGGGCGCGGTAGAGGAGCGCGCGCTGCCCTTCGGCGGTCAGCTCGAGAAGTTTGGCGGCCTCTTCGGCCGGGGTGCCGACGATGTCACGCAGGATGACCAGTTGCCGTTGCCGCTCCGGCAGCGCGTCCAGCGCGGTGCGGACGTAACCGACGAGCTCGTTCTCCACGGTGCGGTCCTCCGGCAGGAAGCGCCGGGACGGTGGAAGGCTCCAGTGCCCGGCATCGGGATGGCCGGCGGGATGCATGCGGCCCGCCAGGGGGTCCACGTCTTCCGCGGAAAGCACCTCGTGGTCGCGAATGCGGGATTCCCGGCGCCGGTGCCGCGAGGCGGTGTTCTTGACGATCCCGAACAGCCACGTCCCGACCGACGAACGGCCCTCGAAGGAATCCGCGGACTGCAGGACCTGCACCCACGCCTCCTGCACCGCCTCTTCCGCCACCGCCGGCGAATCCACCATGGTGCGCGCGAAATTGATCATCGGCCGGTGAAAGTCGCGCACCAGATTAGCCAGCGGGATGCCGCCGACCGCCCGTTCGGATTCGGTGCCACCCGGCGGCACCGCCACCGGGGTCACCATCGTCTCGCACTCAGCCGCATGCGGCCAGCTCCCAGCGCAACTGCCCTTCCGACGGGGACTGGACGGGAATGAACGCCGCCTCCCGGTAGCGGCGGCTCGCCGATGTCCTGCTCGCGTAGCCCTTGCCGCCGGCGGTGCGGATCTCGAGATCGGCACTGGCGCTGGACAGCTCGGCCGCGGCGAGGCGCAGCGACAACAGCTCCCGCTTGGTGGGCGGGTCATCCCCGCCCACCGCCGCGGCCAGACCCGCCAGGGTGGCCTCCGCGGTGGCGAGCTTCTCCGCGACGTTGTCGACCTCCGCCGCGAACACCGAGTTGACGCCGCCGAGGCCGCCTTTGGCCTGCTCCACCGCGGTCCTGGTGAGACCCAGGCACATGGCGGACTGCAGGACCAGGAACGTCGGGCGGACCGCCTGCAGGAATCCCTCGAAGTCTCGGGACAACACTTGGGCCGAGGGCACGGGCACGTCGGTCAGGTTCAGGTATGACGAGGCGGTGCTACCCATTGCCAGCAGCTCGAAGTGATCGCCCACCACCACCCCCGCCGTGCTCAACGGCAGGGCCACGATCAGCCGCTCGCCCGCATCGGTGCGCACCGCGGTCACCATGGTCGAGTCGGGGTATAGGTTGCTCGCCCACCTGATCGGACCGGACACCCGGTAGCCGCCCTCGATCGGCGTGGCCGTCAACTCGACGCTGCCGCAGCCCGCCGCCTCCTTGAACGCCGACGCCATGCCGGTCACCCCCGGCGTGGTGCCGGCGAGCAGTGACTGAGCCGCGTCGACGCTGAAAGGCGTTGCCGCCCTGAGCAAGTATTCCACCGCCATTCGGTGCGCCCACAACGAGAACCCGGTGCTCATGCATTCCCCGGAGATACGCCGGATCACCTCGGCCATCTCGGGCAGCCTGCCGTCGGCGTTGGCGGGTGCGCCCACCCCGAGAAGCCCGGCCGCGCCCAGGGCGGTGAAGCTGCGGCGGGACTGATGCTCCCCCCGGTCCAGTCCCCCGGCGTGGGCCCGAATGTCCTCCAACAGTCCGGCATCCAGCTGGCCGGCCGCCGGGTTCATCGTCGCCGTCATAAAACCTCCTGTGCCGAGTGCTTCCACGCGTAGTCGAGGAACTTGCCGTCGAAAGTGACGACCACTCTGTCGCCCTCGGGGTGCGGGCGCCGCTGCACGCTCAGCTGAAAGTTGATCGCGCTCATGATGCCGTCACCGAATTCCTCGTGAATGAGTTCCTTGATCGCCGGGCCGTAGACGGTCAGCGCCTCATGGAATCGGTAGATCGTCGGGTCTGTCGTCATGGTCGCATCCGAACCCCGATACGGCATCAGCTGCAGGACAGCGACAGCCTCGTCGTCGAGGCCGAGCAGTGCCGCGACCGTTGACGCGTCGCCGGCCGTCATCGGGTGCTGCCCGAGTAACGCCGCGACCGTCCACACCGGGTCCTTCCCGATGGATTCTGCGATTTTCACCCAGCTCAGTCCGCGCTTGGCGCGGGCCAACCTGATGGCCTCGGCGAGAGCGGGCTTCGTCAATACCGTTGCCACAGCAGCTTCCCCGTGGCTATTCCGTGGCCAGCGTCGAGTCGACGGCGACCGGGTTGCGGAACGTGTTCACGACGGGTGACCAGGCGATGGCGTTGTCGTGAATCTCCTTCAGGGTCGCCTCGTCGGCGTCTCCGGCCAGCGTCACCCTGCAGCGCACCGCGCTGAAGCCGAGGCGCTTCCCCTCGGGGGTGTCGCCCACGCCCCACACCGCGGAGATGTCGATGTCGCCTTCCATCTCGACCTCGATCTTGGTCAGGGTGACCCCGCGATGCGTCGCATTCGCCAGCAGGCCCACCGAGACGCACGAGCCCAGGGCGGCCAGGGCGGTCTCGGAGGGGTTGGGCGCGGAGTCGTCACCGAGCAGGGCAGGCGGCTCACCCACCAGCATCGGCGCCAGGTCGCGGACGTAGGTCATGTTGCGGAATCCGGTTTCGCAGACCGTCTTGGCTTTCAGGGTCTTCCTGCCGGTCTCCGGGTTGGCCCTGGCGTTACACGACAGCTTGTCGAGGCCTTCTGCGTCGATGACTAGCGCGTCGGTCATGTGATCCCTCCGTTCTCGCTGATCTTGCGGCTTCACGGAGTTAGTGCTCGGCGGCGGCCGATGCGTGACGGCGGAGGGTTTTGATTTACCTGACCGACACGACTGCTCACACAGCCGAAACGCGGCCCCCACCCGACGGCGACCCGCGCTCGGCGAGATTTGCTTAGCCGAAAAGGCTTTGCCCGATGTAGTGGCCTTCGGCGGGCGCGGGTGGCACCGCGAAGATAGCTGAGCCGATGTGGCGGATGTATTCGTTGAGGAGGTCGTGGGCGCCCAACCGGTTCTGCAGGCGGATAAAATCTTGCGGATCTTTTTGATACGAAACGAACAGCAGCCCGGCGTTGAGCTGGCCGTTGGCGTCGAGGCCGTCGGTGTAGTTGTAGGACCGGCGCCTGATCATGACGCCGTCGTTGTTCTCGCGGGCGGCCAGGGCGACGTGGGACATCGGATCGATGAGCGGGTTGCCGTCGCCGCCCTTGGCGGCAAAATCGGGGGCATCGAATTCGCCCTCGCCGCTCAGGGGTGCGCCCTCTTCTTTGGTGCGGCCGAATATCCGCTGCTGATTGCCGATGCGGTCGACGTCCCATGTCTCGAGCAGCATCCGGATCTTGCGCACCACCTGATACGTTCCGCCGTTCATCCACGGCTGGTCACTATCGCGGACCCAGACAAATCGGTCGTACTCGGCATCGGTGACGACGTTGCGGGTTCCGTCCTTGAATCCCAGCAGGTTTCGCGGGGTGTGTTGGCCCGGGCCGGCTGAGGCCCGTCCGAATCCCAGCACCGCCCAGGACGGCGAGACGACGTCGCGGCCCAGGCGGGCCAGGTTTCGCGCGGCGTGGTAGCAGACCTGCGGGTCGTCGGCGCAAGCTTGGACGGACAGTTCGCCGCCGCGCAGGCGGGGGTCCAGGTTGTCCCCGTTGAGCGGGGGCAACTCGGTGAACACGGCGGGTCGGCGCAGGGCGAGCCCGAACCGGTCGCCGAACAGCGACGGTCCCAAGCCGATGGTTACGGTGAGGCTGGCCGGGCTCAGCCCGACCGCCTCGCCGGTATCGACAGGTGGCTGCACGTCGACCCGGGGCTGCACGGTGCCGACCGGCTTTCCCTGCTGCAGGATCGCGGCCGCGGCCGACCAGCGTGCCAGCAGCGTTTGCAGCTCCGCGCGCTGGGCTCCGGCGGCCAGCGAAAATGACATGAACATGGCGTAACGCTGTGGCGGCGTGGCGATTCCACCCTGATGCGGCTGGCCGTAGAAGGGGTAACTGCGGCGCAAGTCGACGTCGTCGTCGCCGCCGCCGGCCGCGCCGCCATCGTGTCCGGCAGCCAGCGCGTAACCGGCCACCCCTCCCCCGGCGACGCCGGTGAGCCCGGCCAAGACGGCGCCACCGAGCATACGCCGACGCGAAACCGCCTCGCCTTCATCGGGTTTGGCCCTGACCTCGCTCATGGTCGGCCCGCCGAAGCCACTTTTGGGGCGACCGCCGACAGGCTCTGGTGCAGGGGCTGGATGACCGCGGTCAGCTTGGCGGCGTCGGTGGCTTGCAGCGCCGCGGTGTAGGTCCGGAAGCCACCCAACTCAGACGGATCGCGGTATCCGTCCAGAGTGGCCAGCACCGTGTGGAATTCGCGATCGATCTGGGCGACCAGATTGCCGTCGATCTTCTCCAGCCCGGGCCGCAGCGATGCGTAGGCCTGCCGAGCGCCTTCCACGTTGGCGGAGAAGTCGACGAGGTCGATGTGGCTGAAAGCCTCCTCCTCCCCGGTGATCTTGGTGTTCTGGATCTCCTCGACGAGGTCGCTGGCGCCGTTGGCCAGGTCCTCGGGCTTGTACTGCAGGAGGGCGACGATGGCGGTCAACTTGGCTACGTTGCCGACCAATTCGGAACTGAGGGCCTGCGTCCCGGGCGTGATCGCTCCGCCCCGCCACAGGTCGCGTTCGATGGCGTGGAACCCCTTCCAGCCGACCTTGGCGTCGACGGGAGTGGACTCGCGCATGTCGATCAGATAGTCGAGGCGGCCCGCGTTGTCGCCGACCGCGAAACCCAGCAAGATGAAGCCCTCGACGGCGGACTCGGAACGCTCCCAGAACAGGCGCGCTTTGGCGTAAGCGGCTTTCGCGGCGTCGATGTTGCCCGCCCGCACCGCCGCGTCGAGTGCGTTGACCCCGTCGCCGAGCTGACCGATCTGCTGGACGACATACGCCGCGTAGTCCTTGGTGGCGCTGTCGAGGGAGTCCGCGACGCCGCCGGCCAGCCCCGGCGCCGCCCGGCCCGTGACCGTCAGCGTCTGGTATTCGTCCACCGCGCCGGGGCAATACAGCTGATACGGCCCGCCATCGAGAGTCACGGTGAACGACACCGGGGCCAACCCGGGAGCGAGGTCCTCCTTCTCGCCGACGATCCGCTCACCCCTGAGTAACTCGACTTCGCTGATGCCGGGCGCATCGGTGTTGGCGACCGTGAACGTCACCGGGCCGGCGGCGACGTTCGCGTTGTCCACCGTGCAGGCGTCTTTGCCGCCCCGGTTGGCGAGCGTCACCTTCACCGCGCTCGGGCCGCCGGGCGTCCCGCGGCTCACCTCGCGACCGGACGGACCGCAGGCGGTCGCCGCCGCGACGACCAAGGCCGCTGCCGCCAGCGGTAATCCACGACAGCGTCTTCCCCCGGCCGGACGCCGGTCGGTCACGGGCCCGGCTGAGTCACGAAGTCGATCAGTTCCTCGACCCGGCCGATCAGCGCCGGCTCGAGGTCATTCCAGTCGCGCACCCGGGAACGGATATGGCGCCAGGCCCTTGCGATGTCCGCCTGGCTCCCGTGCGGCAAGCCGAGCGCCTGGCATGCGCCGTGTTTCCACTCGATGTGGCGCGGCACGTCCGGCCAGCCCGCCAGGCCGAGCCGCTCGGGCTTGACTGCCTGCCAGATGTCAACGTAGGGATGACCGACCACCAGGGTGTGGGCGCCACCAGGTCCCCGCCGCACGGCATCGGCGATCCGTGCCTCCTTGGAACCCGCGACGAGGTGATCCACGAGCACACCGAGCCGGCATTCCGGACCGGGCGCGAATTCCGCCACCACGTCCACCAAGTCGTCTACGCCGCCGAGGTGCTCGACGACGACCCCCTCGATCCGCAGGTCCTCGCCCCACACCTGCGCGACGAGTTCGGCATCGTGGCGGCCCTCGACGTAGATCCGGCTGGCGCGGGCGACCCGGGCGCGGGCGCCCGGAACTGCCACCGAGCCCGACGCCGTTCGCGTGGAACCGGCCGGCGCCACACGGCGTGGCGCCGTGAGGATCACCGGACGGCCCTCGAGCAAATAGCCTGGGCCCAAAGGGAAGCCACGCACGTGCCCGCGGCGGTCCTCCAGGTCGACCCGCCCGTACTCGACTCGCACCACCGCACCGACGTAGCCCGTCTGCGCGTCCTCGACCACCAGGCCGAGCTCGGCCGGGTGCTCGGTCGAGCGGGGCTTGCGCCGGCCCGCGGCAAGGACATCGGTTCCATAGCGATCAGCCACGCGGCCATAGTAGAAAGCCTTGCGGTCAAACGTCGTTAGGGCGCGCCCGCCAGGGCACATCGTGGCGAAGATCGCTTTTCGTTTTCGGACTTCGCGGGCGTGTAAAAAGTGCGTTTTAACTGTGTGGCGTTACCGAGCTGATGACGTTGCCGATGGTACGTTGCTAGTCGTAAGATCTGCCGCCAATTCTCAAGCGGCGGTGAGCGAGGTGGGATGATGGATCTGGCCCTGTGGGTGTCGAGCATCGTTGCTTTCGTGCGGGCCGGATACCCCGCCGGCATGCCGACGACCGGATATTCCCCCTTGGCGGCCCTGGCTCGCCGGCGACTTTCCGACGACGAGATCCGCGCCATCGCAACCAAACTCATGAGACGCCAATTCTGGCCGATCAACCCCGTTGATATCGGCGTGGAAATCACGCGTGTCACCAACCAATTGCCGTTGCCCGCCGATGTCGAGCGGATTGAGCACCGCCTCAATCAGATCCGCTGCGCGCGCGGATAGCCTTCACCGCGGATTCTGGCTCTGCGCAGTCCCGCCCTTCCCCGGGCCGCCGCAGGCCGCCAGGTAGTCCGGGTAGCTCCAGGTCCGCAAGAATTCCTGGCCCGCCTGCAATCCCCGTTGGTACAGGGCGTCGCGCTGCTCGGCGGCGATGTCGAAGTCGATTGGGCTGACCTCCTCGGCGGGCACGAAGATGGTGCGGCGAACGGTGCACGGATCGTCGATGTAGGCGTTGTCCTGATTGCTCACCAGCGTCTCGATCGCCGCGATTCCCAACGAGACCGGACCATGAACCGGATGCGTGGGCGGGATCCCCGGACGCGCGGACAGCCGGATCCCGAATGTCGGCCAGCGCGGCTGCGCCCCCGGGCGGTCGAAGAGCTCCACCGGGAAGTCGGACAGCAGGCCACCGTCGACCCACGTGGCGCCGCCCACCCGGACGGGTTGGAAGACATACGGAATCGCCGACGAGGCGTGCACGGCACGGGCCACCGGGAAGTCATCGGGGTCGATGCCGTAGGAACCGAGATCCCAGGGAATGCGCACCAGCCGACGGCGGGACAGGTCACTGGCCGTCACCACGAGCGACCACGCGAACTGCTGCGGCTCTTCGCCGGTGCGCAGGTCGCCGAAGGTCCGCACGCCCAAGTCGGCGAGCAGTCCCTCGAGCAGCCGCTCCAAGTAGGCCCCGCGGTATACGCCGTCGGACACCAGCAGCGACAGCGCGCCGCCGATCAGCGGTACGCGCCCGATCACGCTGCGATCCAGAAACTTCCGGTAGTCGATCGACCGCATCACCTCCGCAAGCCGGCTCAGCGGTTCGCCCGCGACCTGTAGCGCCGCCACCAGCGACGCGACGACCGAGCCCGCGCTGCTGCCCGCGACCCGTGGGAACCGGTAGCCCGCCTGGGTCAGCGCGTCGACCGCGCCGACCAGCCCGATGCCCCGGACGCCGCCGCCTTCGCAAACCAGGTCGGCGCGGGATGCGCTCACGTCGGGCATAGCCATACCCCCCCTCAGCAGATTCGTCGGCCGTCGATGCCGAAGAAGTGCAGGTGCCCCGGTTCCGGGTGCAGGCGCACCCGGCTGCCCTTCTCCGGCGGCCGGCGCCCGTCGGCACGCGCCACGACGGGCTGATCGATGACCTTGCCGGAACCGGTGATTCGGCCGTACAGGTAGGCGTCGGCCCCCAGCTCCTCGACCACGTCGACCTCCATCTCGACGCCCTGACCGCCCAGCTCGAAATGCTCGGGGCGCACCCCCACGACGACCTCACTCGCGGGGTCGGCGAGCCCCCGCGGTAGCGGGATGTGCCAATCCCCCAACGACACAGCGGAATCAACGATCGGCAGCGTGAACAGGTTCATGGCCGGCGACCCGATGAACCCCGCGACGAAGACGTTCACCGGGTTGCGGTACAGCTCGCGAGGGGCGGCGAACTGTTGCAGCACGCCGTCGCGCAGCACCGCGACGCGGTCCCCCATGGTCATCGCCTCAACCTGGTCGTGGGTGACATAGACGGTGGTGGTGCCCAGCCGCCGCTGCAGCGCCGCGATCTGGTTGCGGGTCTGCACGCGCAGCTTCGCGTCGAGGTTCGACAGCGGCTCATCCATCAGGAAGACCTGCGGGCGCCGCACGATCGCCCGTCCCATCGCCACCCGCTGGCGCTGCCCGCCTGAGAGGTCCTTGGGCTTGCGGCCCAGATAGGGTTGCAGGTCAAGCAGTTTGGCCGCGTCCAGGACGCGGTCACGAATTTCTGCCTTCGGTGTCTTGGCGATCTTCAGGGCGAAGCCCATGTTCTGCGCGACGGTCATGTGCGGGTAGAGCGCATAGTTCTGGAAGACCATCGCCACGTCACGGTCCTTGGGATCGACGGTGGTGACGTCGCGGTCGCCGATCCTGATGCGGCCGGAGTCCAGCGTCTCCAGCCCCGCCACCATCCGCAGCGAGGTGGTCTTTCCGCATCCGGACGGGCCGACCAGCACGACGAATTCGCCGTCGCCGACCTCCAGGTCGAGGCTGTCCAATGCCGGGCGATCCGTTCCGGCGTAGCGCCGCGTCGCTTGCTCGAAAGTTACTGAGGCCATGCCTTATCCGTTGAGTCCCGTGACGGCGATGCCCCTGACGAAGGACCGTTGTGCGATGGCGTAGATGAGCACCAACGGCAGCATGATCAGCATCGACGTCGCCATGATGATCGGCCAGCGCGCGACGTATTCCCCCCGCAGTCGTACCAGGCCGAGTGTCAGCGTGGCCAGGCTGTTGCGCTGCAACATCAGCAGCGGCCACAGGAAGTCGTTCCAGACGTTGACCCAGGTGAGCACCGCGAGCACCATGACCGCGGGACGGGCGTGGGGCAACAGGATTCGCCAGTAGATCTGCCATGGCGAACAACCGTCGAGTATCGCCGCCTCCTCCAGGTCGGTTGGGAGCGTCCGAAAGAACTGACGCATCAGGTAGGTGCCGAAAGCGCTGCCGAACAGGCCCGGCACGATCATGGACCAGGGTGTGTCGACCCACCCCACGGTCCGCATCAGGATGAACTGCGGGATCACGGTCACGGTCAGCGGCACCATCAGCGTGCCCAGATACAGCACGAACAACGTGTCGCGTCCGCGAAACTCCAATCGCGCGAACGCGTATCCGGCCAACGAGCAGAAGAAGACCTGCCCGGCGGTCACGCACCCGGCGTACAGCACGGTGTTGAAGAACATCCGCGCGAAGGGCATCAGCGAGAACACCTCGGTGTAGTTCGACCAGCGCGGGTGCGCCGGCAGCAGCTTCGGCTCGGTGATCTCGCCTTCCCTCTTCAACGAACCGGACACCGCCCAGGCGATCGGGAACAACCAGCACCAGGCGATGGCGATCAGCGCGGTGTAGACCAGCACTGCGCGGACGACGTTGCGCGTGAACAGGCGCTCAGCTGAGGCCACGAGAAGTCTCCCAGGACCGTTGCCGAGTGATCCGCAGCTGCACCACGGTCAGCACCAGCAAGATGGCGAACATCACCCACGCCAGCGCGGACGCGTACCCGAATTCCAGGAAGGAGAACGCGTGCTGGAACAGCATGATGCCCAGGACGTACGTGGCGGTTTCGGGCCCGCCATTCGCGCCGTTGAGGACGTACACCATGTCGAAAGCCTGGAACGCGTGGATGATCGAGATGACGCCGACAAATGATATCGACCCACGTATCAGCGGCACCGTGATGGAGGTGAACTGCCGTATCTCGCCAGCCCCGTCGATGCGGGCCGCCTCGTAGACGGTCTCGGGAACGCCCTGCATCGCCGCGAGCAGGATGACGGTGGCGAACGGCACGCTGCGCCACACGCTGACGATGCACAGTGAGGCCATGGCCCAGCGGGGTTCGACCAGCCACGGCACCGGACCGACCCCAACCCAGCCCAGCATGATGTTGAGCAGCCCGTTGTCGGTGTTGAAGACGAATTGCCAGACGACCGCCATCACCACCGACGAGATGGCCAGCGGCAGAAAGACGATGGTACGGAAGATGCCGATGCCCTTGACTTTGCGGTTCAGCACACCGGCCACGACGAGGCTGACGACGATGGTCGGCACGACCGTCCCGAGGGTGAAGATGACGGTGTTGCGGATGGCGATGAGGAAGAGCGGATCGGAGGTAAAAAGCTCCTGAAAGTTCTTCAGGCCCACGAACTTCGGTGGCCTGAACACGTCCCACCGCTGAAAACTCATGTAGAGCGAGAATCCCAGCGGGAAAAGCATGAACAACGCGACGGCCGCCAGGTTCGGCGCCACGAAGAGGCGGCCGGCCCAGGCGCGCCGGCGCCAGGGGCCCGCGCCCCGGGCGGGTTTGCGGGTGGCGGGGCTGGTTTCGACCGATGTCATGGGGTGCGCAACACCTCGTCGATGGCGGGCGCCAGGCCGGCCAGCGATGTCGCGGGCCGCGATCCGCGCAGCACGGGCCCGAAACTGCGGTCCATCAAGGCGACGATCTTCTCCCACGCCGGGGTGACCGGCAGCCCCTCGGAATAGGCCGGGCCCTGCGTGAGCACGGTGAGGTTGTCGACGTTGCGGTGTGCGGCGGCGAATCCGGGCGAGTTGAGCGCGGATTGCAGCACCGGAACGAACAGGCTGGATTCACCGATCAACGCCTGCCCGACGGGGCCGGCCGCGAATTTCACGAATTCCCACGCCTGTTCCTTGCGTTGACTGCTGGCGGAGATGGCCAGTCCGGTGGAGCCGATGTTGGAGTGAGCGGCCTGCCCCTGCCGTCGTGGCCCCACCGGCAACGACGTGACATCGAAGTCCAGGCCCTCGGCCCGGATGAAGGTCTGGTATCGCCAGTGGCCGCCCATCGCCATGGCCGCCTTGCCCGTCGCGAACAGGTCCGGCGTCGACATCGACTGCACCTCGGAGGCGTTGGGCGCGACCTTATGCTTGTTGGCCAGGTCGGCGTAGAACTGCACCGCCTCCGTGAAGGCATCGTCACCGAAATTGAAGTGAGTCGGGTTCTTCAGCGGGGCGGACCACGGCGCCCCATTGTTCATCGCGAACAGCCCGGCCGAGTAGTACGACACGAACATGTTCACGAACCCCCATTGGCCGGCTCGCCCGGTTCCGTTTCGCTTGGTGAGCGCGGTGGCGGTGTTCAGGAATTCGGTGAAGCCCCACGGCTGTTGCCACGAAGTGGGCGGCGCGGGGACCCCGGCCTCGGCGAAGAGCCGCTTGTTGTAGAACAGGTAGTTGCCGGACCATTGCTCGGGAAGCGCGTACTGGCCTCCGTTGAACGTGAAGGTGTCGTACAGCGCCCCGATGCCATCGGATCTCAACCCGGCCGCGAAGGCCTGATCGCGGGACAGCATCGTGTTGAGGTCCAGGAGCACGCCGCGCGCGGCCAACTCGGCGTAGCTCAGATCCCACGCCATCAAGACGTCCGGGCACTTGCCGCCGGCGCAGAACGTCGACAGCTGCTGCATCACGCCCGGGGCCGAAAGCACCGGACGAACCTTGATGTCGGGGTGGCGCCGCGTGAACTCGTCGACGATGCGGATCCGGGCATCGCGTTCGTCGGGGTTGGCCGCGAAGAAGAACGTCAACGCGTCGTCTTGCGGGGCGCAGCCGGCGGCCCATGGCGTCACCGATGCCGCCGTCAGCGCGGCGGCGCCACTCAGCAGGCGGCGCCGCGGGAACGGCTTATCGAGCATGGTCCTTCCGTTCTCGCCCCGTTGCCGGCCGCCCGGCCGGCGGCGTCTGATGTCCTTGGTACCCGATGCGGCTGTGGTGTTGCTGGATCGGCCCGCCCGGGAGTGCCAGCGCGGCCGACCGGATCCGGGTGGGATCCCCGGTGATGTCGATCGCGTGGATGCGGTCATCGGTTCCGACGGTGATCAGCAGCAGCGCCTCGGCGTGCCCGTATGGCGCTATCACGATGGCCGGTGCCCCGTCGACGAGCATGACCACACCGGCGCGGGCCCGCTGGGCGAATCGGCGGGTCTCCTCGGCGACCTGCCCGGCGCCGCGCAGCTCGGTCGGCACGTCATCGGGCACCAGCGCGCGATCGACCGTGCGCACCACGTCCGGGGCCAGCAGCTCAAGCAACAACGCGATGTCACCGCCGCGGGACGCGGCGAGAAACGCTTCCACGATCTCCAGGTGCTTTGCCGCGCGCTCCGGTTCGCCGCCCGGGTCGCCGTGCAGCCGCCCGCGCGCCCGGCTCGCCAACTTCTTCGCCGCTTCCGGCGAGCGGTCCAGCAGGTCGCCGATCCTCTCGAATGGCACCGCGAACACGTCATGCAGCACGAATGCGACGCGCTGCGCGGGCGAGAGCCGGTCGAGCACCACGAGCAGCGCATTGCTGACCGACTCCGTCAGGAGGGTCTCCTCGTCCGCCGGCGACGCAGCCGCTTCGAGCCGATCCAGTTCCTCGGTGGTGGCGAGCGGATGTTCGGCGCGCCGTTTGCGGACGCGGAGCTGGTCGTACGCCTCGCGGGCGGTGATGGTGGTGAACCAGCCGGTGAGGTTGTCGACCGCGCCGTAATCCGCGCGGCTGGCCTTCAGCCACGCCGACTGGACCGCGTCCTCGGCATCGGCGGCCGAGCCCAACAGCTGGAACGCGACCGCACTCAGGTGCCGCCGGTCGGCGTCGAAGCGCCGCGCGAGATCGGCCAAATTCTTATGCGCGCTCATGGGTCACCTTTTCCGCAGAGGAACCGTCAAGAAAATGACCGAGTCCATCGAGCCCTCTGTTGCGAAGGAGGCCAGCACTATGACCTTATCGATTGTGCGCCGCGGAACGCGCGGCCACCGTTCGGCTCCCCGCCGCGAAACCGGCTGCCGGGCAGGGGTTTGGCACCCATGACCACCGCATGCGTCGTGATCACGGTGTTTACCGCCGCCATCACCGCCGGGATCGCCGTGGCCGACCTCGTCCCCGCCAGGTTCGTGCTGGCGAACTCGGCCGAAGTCGGGGTGCCGCGGTCGTGGCTGCCGGCGCTGGCGACGGTCAAGCTGGCCGGGGCGGCCGGACTCGTCGTGGGAGTTGTCGGGCTGCGCGCCTTGGGAATCGCGGCCGCTACCGGCCTGGTGCTGTTTTTCGTCGGCGCGGTCGTGACCCACCTGCGGGCCCACGTGCTGTACAACATCGCGTTTCCCGGCGCCTACTTGTGCCTATCGGCGGCGACGCTCGCGCTGATGGTCGTGCACTGAGCCCCGCTAGCTGGGCAAGCGGTCCTTGACGAGTTGGTCTTGTTTGCGGGCCATGTCCAGCACGACATCCCGCGGGGCGGGATCGTTGGGCGGGCTGTCGAACTCCAGGTCGACGCCCACCCTGCTCTCGGCGAATGTCACGTAGGTCACCGATTTTGAGTTGTCGGGCGAGGTTCCCACCGCGATCAGTCCGTTGGTGCCGACCTCGAATGGCTGCGGGGCGCCGGTGACGTATTTGCCGAACGACTGGGCGCGCTCCTTGGCCTGCTGCGCGGCGGTCGCCGGGTCGGTGAACACGACGACCAGGTCGTCGATGCTGCGTGTGTGGTCGGGATTGATGAACGTCACCCCGGCGCCGGCGACGCCACCGGGATTCTGCGTGGGGGGACCTGTCGTTCCGACGTCGATGCCGACGTCGCTCGCCTGAAGGAGGAGGTACGTGTAGTCGCCCAGTGGTGCACTGCCGGACGTCGGGCCGCTCGTCGTCGTCGACGCTGTCGAACTCGACGTCGCCGTCGACGACGAAGTCGTTTTCGACGAGCTTGACGACGCAGAGGTGCTTTCCTTTCCGCCGCAAGCCGTGACAACGCTCAGCGCGGCGGTGAATGCAATTCCCGCGCCGAAGATCCGCACCATACCCATCGTCGACTCCCTTCGGGGACAGCTATTTGTACGGCACCGTCGCGCTCCGGGCAATATGTCGACGCCGGTTTTGAGCAAATTTGCCGGCGCTGGTGGGCCGCGGGACCCTCAGGCCGGGAAGTAGCGGATTCGGTTGATGGCATTCGGCCGCCATGTCATGTCGGCGAAGATGATGGCCCGCCCGCGAGTGGAGGTCAGCGAAACCACCACTGTGCTGCCCGCGCCGATCATCTTCGTGCCGCCGGCGCCGTCGAGTTGCTCGACGAGCCCGGCGAGGTCGAGTACCTCGTGGTCGCCGAGAGTTATTGCAGCGCTTGGGGATAGCGCTCTGGCAGCCGCGTCTCGATCCCCGGCCGTGGCGGCGTCGAGGAACGCCCGCACCGACTGCTTGTGCCGCGCACCGACCCGCCGGAATGCCGCGATGAAGCCCACCGCGCCGCTCAGCCGCTGATTGTTCAACAGGCCTCGTGAGAGTTGCAGCCCGGGCGGCACCGCGCGCGGTCCGGTTCGCAGGAATTGGCGCATCATGGCGGGCAGTTCCCAGTAGGCCCGGAGTTCGCCAATGCGCCAGTCGCCGTTGACCTCTAGCAGGTCGTAGCGCAGGAACGCGGGGATGTACATGGTGACGCCGGAACCCATGGCGACCTCCAGCTCGAGGTCACGCAGGACCGCCGTGCCGAAGACGATGTCGAGGTCGCGGTGGAATGTGATGTCGCGCGGGCCGATGAAGGTGTCATAGAAACGGCCGATCCGTTCCCGACCGACGTGCGGACGCGAGCCGACCGGGTCCTCGACGCGGCCGTCGTCGGCGAACAGCCCCACCCAGCCTTCGCGGTCGTGCGCGGCGGCCGCCCGCGGCGAGCGCTCGACGGCGGCGAGGAGGCGTTCCCGCTCCGGTGCCACCCCCATCACTGTCCCCCGACCAGCTCGACGCCCGCCGACCGCATTTCCGCCAGCGCCCGCGCGGCCGAATCCGGGGCCACAGCCGCGGTCAGGTCCACCAACACCCTGGTGGTCAGGCCGGCCCGCGCGGCGTCCTCGGCCGTGGCCCGCACGCACTGGTCCGTGGCGATGCCGACCACGTCGACCGCGTCGATCCCATGCCGCCGCAACCAGTCCAGCAGCGTGGTCCCGCTCTGGTCGACCCCTTCGAACCCGCTGTATGCCGCGGCGTAGGCGCCCTTGCGGAAGACCGCCTCGATCCGGCTGGTGTCGAGGTCGGGGCGAAAGTCCGCGCCCGGGCTGCCGGCGATGCAGTGCGGTGGCCACGTCGATGAGTAGTCCGGCCGGTGGGAGAAGTGGTCGCCCGGGCGAACGTGGTAATCCTGGGTTGCTACGACGTACCGGTAGCCCGGCTCGCCGGCCAGGTAGCCGTTGATGGCGGCCGCCACGGCGGCGCCGCCGGGGACCGGGAGCGAGCCGCCCTCGCAGAAGTCGTTTTGCACGTCGACGATGATCAACGCCCTCACGGCTTTCACCCTATCGGTGTCGCCCCGGATGGCGCCTCAGCTGCACGTATGGGCTGGGCGGTTTGTCCGTCAACGAGTCGGGTAATCCCCCGGCCATGGTGATCCGGAGAATCGCGCGCCCATTGCTTTCAGTTGCCTTCATCGGCCAAGGAGTCAACTCCCTGCTCAACCCCAAGTCGGCGGCGGCGGCCGCCGCGCCGGCAGTGGATGGTTTGCAGGCGCTGCCGAATTCGGTGAGCGGGGCCATCCCGAGCGACCCGGAGACGTTCGCGCAAATCAACGCCGCCGTCCAGATCGGCGGCGGCCTGCTGCTGGCCACCGGCAAGCTGCCGCGCGTCGCGTCGGCGGCGCTCGCCTTCACCGTGCTGCCGGCCAACCTCGGGGCGCACTCGTTCTGGAACGAAAGCGACCCGCAGGCCAAGGCGCAGAAGCGCCAGCAGTTCCTCACCGACCTCAGCCTGGTCGGCGGGTTGCTGATCGCGTCGGCGGACACCGCGGGCAAGCCGTCGCTCGGATGGCGCGGCCGGCGCGCGGCCGAGCGGCTCTCCGAGCGGGTGTCGTCGGCGCTGCCCGGCTCCGATGACGGCTTCGACACGGACTTCTCGGAGTTGGGCGAGAAGATCGTGCACGGCCTGCAGGTCGGCGCCGAGCGCGGCCGCGAATTGGCGAGCACCGCCGCGGAACGGGGGGCGCCGTACGCCGAGGCCGCGCTCGAACGCGGCCGCGAATTTGCCAGCACCGCCGCCGATCGAAGCAAGCCGCTGGCCAAGAAGGCCCGCAAGCGCGGCGAAGAACTCGCCGACGAAGCCGCCGACTGGGCCGCGCCACTGGCCAAGAAGGCCCGCAAGCGCGGCGAAGAACTCGCCGACGAAGCCGCCGACTGGGCCGCGCCACTGGCCAAGAAGGCGCGCAAGCGTAGCGAGAAGCTGGCGAAGAAGGCGCGTAAGCGCGGCGAAGAACTGGCCAGCACGGCTGTGGACCGCGGCGAGGACCTCGCCGACACCGCCCGTGCCCGCGGCACCTACCTTGCCGAGACGGCCCGCGCACGAGGCGGCTACCTGGCCGACACCGCACGCGAAAGGGTCGGCGAGCAGGTCAAGGCCGGCCGTCGCAAGCTGTCCTGACCGGTCAACCGTCCTCGTGTAGGAAGCCGTCGACGATCGCGTCGACGTCCTGATCGACATCGAGGGTTGCGCCGGCCTCGTCGCCGCCCAGCGGTTCCAGCGCGTCGAATTGCGAGCGCAACAGCGCGGGCGGCATGAAATGGCCCGTGCGGGCCGCCAGCCGACCGCCGATGAGCGCGGGCGAACCGGCGAGGTGCAGGAATTCGACCTGCGGGCAGTGCGCGCGCAATTGGTCGCGGTACCTGCGCTTCAACGCCGAGCAGCTGACCACCCCGCCGCCGCGGTGCCCGGCCAGCCACTCACCGACCTTTTCCAGCCAGGGGTAGCGGTCGTGGTCGTCGAGCGGTTCCCCGGCCGCCATCTTGGCGATATTGGCCCGCGGGTGCAGGGTGTCGGCGTCCACGAAGGGGACCTGCAAGCGGCGCGCGAGCGCGACTCCCACGGTCGACTTGCCCGATCCGGAAACGCCCATCACCACGACGGGGCCCCGTCCGCTCACTCGGACCGTTCGGCCAGGTTGCGGTTCCATTCCAGCCAGCCGGCGCCGTTGCGTCCGTCGGCGGTCCGGACGCTCGCCCAGACGCGCGGGAACTGACTCACCCGCCCGTCCGCGGCGATCAGACGCACCGGCGCCTGGCCGCGGACCTGAACGTCCGCGGTGATCTCGCCGGGGTTGAGCGCCAAGGTGGCGCGGAGTGGTAACCCGTTGGCGCCGAACGATTCTCGTGAATCCACCGTTTGCAGCTCGGTGACCGTTCCCGCGGCATCCTGGGAGTAGCCGATGCTGAATGCCGGTGCGCCGGGAATCCGGATGTTGACGCCGTGCAGATGGGTGCCGTCGTCCAGGTGCAGCGCGCTCCAAATCCAGTCCATGCTCCACCAGTCGCGCACGCCCCAGGAGTGATCGCGCTGGCCGGGGACCGACTCAAGGCGGTAATTGGTGTCGTCGATGGTGACCGTGCCCGAGACCGTGCATGGGATCTCGTAACGCGTCGTCAACCGGTACTTGTACGGGACGCCGTCGGTGGCCCACACCAGGCTCATCGTCATCTCGACGGGGGTGCCGGGCTCTCCGCGCAACAGCGCCGACGGATCGGGGTACGACTGGGCGTGGGCACGCAGGTCGACGCGGTAGGTCTGCAGCGGGGTGGTCGCGGAGTGGCCGAGCTCGAAGGAATCGCTGCGCACGTCCCACGGATCCGCCGGCAGCGGTACTTGCGCGTCGACGGCCACGGTGGGCATGTCGGGGCCGCACAGCAGCGCGTGCACCCAGGCCTTCCGTTCGTTGGCGATCAGGCCGAGGCGGAACCAGCCGCCCAATCCCTGTGCCGCGTCGGCGAAGTCGGAGTACCAGCTCTCGCTCCACAGCGGCTCGGCGGTCGCCGGGTGCGCACCTTCGTCCTCCACCGTGGGCCGCAGGGCTTCGGGCGTCTGCGCGGCGGGCAGCGTCGCCAGCGCGTCGGTGTCGAGCACGTGGTCGCAGTGTCGTTGCAGCATGGTCATGAACATCCGGTCGCCGCGCTCGGTGCGTTCCACCAGCATCGAGGAGACGATCGCCATCATCACGCCGAAAAAGCTCTGTCGGCGAACACCTTCGGCGACGTCGGTGAGCGACAGCGGCGCCGCAGGCCCCAGCGCCTCGTGGTAGGCCCGCAACAACGCGTCGTACTGCTCCCGGCGATCGGGGGTCGGCAGCGCGCAGCCGAGGAAGTACGACAGGTCGGTCAGGGCGGGCCCCCAGGACACCGTCTGCCAGTCGACGACCGTCAGCGGGCGTTCGGCCCCGGCGGTGCCGAACAGCAGGTTGTCCAGGCGGTAGTCACCGTGCATCAGCCCTAGGATCCGGTCGGGCGCCGACTCGGCGGCCAGGTAGCCGTCGAAGGACGCGACCAGGCGTTCGCAGACCATCCGGTGCTCCGGCGCGATCTGCTCGCCATAGCGGTCGATGAAGCCCGCGTACAGCGGGGCGAGCATCGCCTGGTTGAGCGGCGATTCGCGGTTGAGCCACGGCGCTTCGGCGAGCGCGGTGTCGCCGAGCAGCGGTCCGTGCAGCCGCCCCAGCTCGACCACGCCGAGGTGGGCCTGTTCGGCTGTGGCACCGGCGATTTCGTCCCCGACGACCGCCGGCCCGGCGTCGCCGAGCAAAAGATCGAACGCGCCCGTCGAGCTGTCGACCGCGGCGTGGTAGCAGGGCGCTATCGGGCCGCCCAGCCGTGGCGCTATGTCGCCGTAGAATCGCACCTCGCGCTCGTAGAGGCCGAGGGCCAGCCCCGTCTGCCGACTCACCGGGTCGGTCGCCGCCACCTTCAGGACCACCGACTCGGGCCTGCCGGCCTTCGCCGCGCCATCGGCATAGCTGAGCCGGACGCGGTAACACTCGCTCATCTGTCCGGTGCCGATGCGCTCCACGGCAAAATCGGCGACGGGCCCGGCGCCGATCACCGATTCCAGCCATGCTGCGGTGAGGTCGCCGGGTCGTTCGATGATTTGCGCGGTGTCGGCATGCATGAGGGTCAGCGTGCCAGGTCACCGCGCCAGGGAGAAGCCGTCCCAGGCAATCCGGCGGTGCGGGTGTGGATCGAACTCGACGCGGCTCTTGCGGTCGAACACCATGACGGCGCGGTCGGCGGTGCTGTAGGTGGGCCAGTCGTCGCCCGGCGCGCCGGAATGGCTGAAGGCCCGCCAACGCCGTTGCACCTGGTTGCTCACCCGCAGCGCGGCGCGCCGGTCCGCGGCGGCGGTCAACAGGGCACCGAATCGCGTGCGATAGACGTCGAAGACGGCCAGCAACTCGGTGGCATGGGTGGCGCCCAGCCCAGACCAGCGCAGCGTCCTAGGCGCGAAGTCGTACCGGTAGAGGTAGGTCGGCGCGTGAGCGCTGTGCGCCTCCGCGATCTGCCAGGCCGCCGACCCGAACGCGAAATCGCCACCAAGCTGGATGCACGCCGATGGCGCGGGGTAATCCGGATATGCGGCGGTAATGCGTTCGCGTGCAGCAGGTTCCGTGTCGGCCAGCAACTC
>NZ_LZJB01000110.1:0-830 GCF_001666895.1 Mycobacterium sp. E3298 | reverse complement strand
GGAGAACAAGCCGTCCAATCCCAGCGACCCGCACGACGGGGTCTACACGGCGGCGCGGCTGGCCCGGGACGAGGGGGTGCCCATCTCGACGATCTCGTTCGGCACCAAGACCGGCGAGATCGAGATGGACGGGCAGCGCGTGGCCGTCCCGGTTTCGACGGACCAGATGAAGACGATCGCCAAGCTGTCCGGCGGGCAGTCCTACACCGCCAGCAACATCGCCGAGCTCAACAAGAGCTACAACGCCATCGAGAAGGACATCGGCTATCGCACCGTGGCCGGGCCGGGCAGCGCCGGGTGGCTGCGCCTGGGCGTGATCACCGCCTTGATCGCGACGGCGCTGGCGCTGCTGATCAACCGGCGGCTGCCGGTCTGATCGTCAGGACGGCAGCCGGCGGTTCAGGAACAGGCCGGCCAGGATCGCGCCGGCCAACGCGACCGCCCCCAGCAGCATCCACGCGAGGCTGGCGTCGCCCTTGACGGTCTCGTACCCGATCTGGCGCTGCAGGGTCGAGTAGACGTTCTTCAGCGACTCCAGGCTGTCGGCATGGAACGCCTGGCCGTCGGTGATCTCGCAGATCTTCTGCAGCGTCTGGTCGTCTACGGGAACCGGGATGGTGGCGCCCTCGTACTCGACGGTGCCGTACGGCGTCCCGAAGGAGATGGTCGAGATCTGCACGCCCGCGGCCTTGGCGGCCCGGGCGGCGGTGAACGCCCCCTGCGGGGCGTTGGCGTCCAGCGGCACGTTCTCCGCGCCGTCGGACAGCAGCACGATGCGGGCCGGGGGCGGGGTGTCGCCACCCGTGATGGCCAGGGCGCTCACCGCGTGC
>NZ_LZJB01000109.1:0-9561 GCF_001666895.1 Mycobacterium sp. E3298 | reverse complement strand
AGCATCACCGGCGAGAAAGTGCCGGGTCATGCCGAGCTGCCAGTCGGCGGTGTGCAGGAATCGCATGGCGGCGGCTCCCTTTCGGACTCCGTGATTACCAGGGCATCGCGAGCTTAAATCCGCGCACCGACAAGACGCGGGACCTCGCCCGGCAGGTCTCCGAGCGGGTATTTTGCGTCACGGGCAGACCGGCGAGCCGCCGGCGCCGATCCTGCCGGCCACCGCGGCCGCCCAGCGTGGGGGGAAACTCGGCGGCGGGTAGGTGCCGTGATCCGCCGGTTCTTCCGACCCCCGCCCGGCTGGGTCGATGCCGCAACCCGCCAGGTCGTCGAGGTCGACCTGGCCACCTACGGAACGACTATCGCCCCGAACAGCCCGCCGAACTCGCCGACTGCCTCACCCCGACGGCTGGTCGATCCACATCTGTCGGAAAGGGTAGTTGGGTACGCCAGGTGGGCGTAGCTAATTTACCCAGGTCACGTCATCAAGACCGAATGTTGAGTCATGGCGCCGCGATTGGTTATTTTTGCGCGGATCAAAGACCAGGCGCGACCTTTTCATGCCAGGACGGCCGGCAAAGTTTCCCAGCCGCGGACTGTCGATGTCGTGGTCATGCGTGCCGCAGACATATCGATGTCCCACTCCGGGAAGCGGTTGAGCACCTCATCGAGCGCCACGCGTCCCTCCATCCGGGCTAACGACGCTCCCAGGCAATAGTGCACGCCAACACCGAAGCCGACATGGGCTCCGGCTTTGCGGTGAAGGTCGAAGACGTCGCCATCGGGCGGGAATTGCCGATGGTCGCGGTTTGCGGCACCGGCGAGCAACATCATGATGCTGCCGGCCGGCACGTGTTGTCCGTAGTAGTCCACGTCGCGTGTGAGGGTGCGCGCGATGTGTGGCGCGGGGGGTTCGAAACGCAGCAGCTCCTCGATTGCGCCGGCAATCAGGCTGCGATCGGCGACCAGCTCCCGCCGCTGCTCGGGGTGCTCGGCCAAAACCTTGCCCGCCCAACCGATTAGCCGGGTCGTTGTCTCGGCGCCGCCCGCGGCGACCAGCGTGATGCAAATCAGCAGTTCCTCGCGGGTCAACCCCCGTCTGGTGCCATCGAGGTCGGTGAATTCGACGCTGAGCAATTCGGTGACCACGTCGTCGGAGGGATGTTCAGCGCGCCAATCGAGGTAGTCGGCGAACAGCTGCCCGGTTTCCAGCCCTGTGGACGCGGCTTTCATTTGTCCGCCGGCCTCGGTGTTGACGTGACTTTCGGCGAGGTCAAGGACCTCCTGCCGCATCTCATCGGGAATTCCCAGCAGCCTGCACACGACTCTCACCGGCATCTCGGCACCCAAATTGGCGATGAAGTCAAAGCCCCCGGTACCAACGAACGGATCGAGACTCTCGGCACAGAATTGCCGCGCGGTGGCCTCGACCTCGCGCATTTTGCGTGGCGTGAACATGCGAGAAAGGCTCTGGCGATAGATGTCGTGAAGGGGCGGGTCCTCCATCAGGAACACGCCGGGCGGAATCGGCATGTCAGCCTTGATCAACTCGAGAATGTTTCCCCGCGCAGAGCTGAACGTCTCATGGTCATTCAGCGCCGCATGCACGTCGTCGAATCGGCTCAGCGCGTAGAAGTCGTGTTGGTCGTTGTACGACAGCGGCGCCTCCTCGCGGAGCCGCCGAAACAGCGGATACGGGTCGGCGTTGAGTTCGACGTCGTAGGGGTCGTAGAACACCTCACTCGCAGTCTGGACACCCATATGCCTGCAACTCCCTCCAACCGACGCATCCGACCGTTCGTCGGACGGACTACTGGTAAGTCAGGACAGCACGCCACTGGGAGCCGCAATAACCTAGACACGCACAACCCTGCTCATCCTCAGACTGCATCGTGCCCGGCTACCTCTCCGAAGTCCACCACGTCACCGACCACGCGAAATCCCGGCACCGACATCGACGGCCGACCCCGCACCAACACCTTCCACCACCGGAGAAAAACTCCTCCACGACGACGACGATGACGACGACGCCGCATAGGGGTTAGCGTGACTCCCGTGGAAGACCAGCGCACGTTGTTGTTGATGCGTCACGCGAAGTCTGACTACCCGCCCGGCGTCGCCGACCACGAGCGGCCGTTGGCGCCGCGAGGAATTCGCGAGGCCGGCCTCGCGGGCGACTGGCTGCGCGCCAACGCCCCGGCCATCGACGCCGTGCTGTGTTCCACCGCGACGCGGACCCGGCAGACGTTGGCCACCACGCGTATCGACGCCCCGGTGCGGTACAGCGAGCGGCTCTACGGCGCGACCCCGGGCACGATGATCGAGGAAATCAACGCCGTGAGCGAGGACATCGGGACGCTGCTTGTCGTCGGTCACGAGCCGACGATGTCCGCGGTGGCACTCGGCCTCGGCGGTGCCGGCACCGATGTTGCCGTGGCGGAACGGATTTCGATCAAGTTCCCGACGTCGGCGATCGCCGTGCTGACGGTCACGTCGGGATGGAAGGGCCTCGAACTCGGCCGCGCCGCCCTGATCGGGTTCGAAATCCCGCGCTGACTCAGGAGTTCGTAGCCAGCGTCAGCTCCATCAGCTTGAGCGCCTGACCGCACGCGTCGATGCCGGGCGCCTGGGGGTTGACCCACCAGCCGACCACGCCGGCCGCGTCGCTGGCCACCCCGCACGCACCGTTCGGGTCGTCCGGGCGCATCACGATGGAATCGATCCCGGCGATGTTCCGCGTCTCGACCTTGTACTTGAGGAAATCGGCGACCTTGCGCTCGTTGCTCAGGCTGCCCTGCTCGAACCAGAACCGGGTGATGTCGATCAGGCCGGCCGGGTTGGCCGCCTGCCACCGGCAGATCGCCCCGACGAAGGTGCTCTGAATGTCGAGCGGATCCGCGCCCACCGTCTTGGCGAGGATGTCGCTGGTGAGCACCTCGCACTCCTTGAGCAGGTTCGGATACTGCTGCTGGGAGTTGTTGTTACGCGTCGGACCGCCGGCCTTCACGGCGTTACCGGCGACGGACCTCGAACATCCGGTCGACACGACGAGCGCGGTGATCAAGACGGCGACAAGGGCGCGGACGCTACTTCTGCTCATTTGGAGTTCGCAATCGACTGGCGCGCCAATTCCTTGGCTATGTCGCACGGCGGCGGGAACGGCTTCTGACTGAAGCTGATAGACCATTCGATGAAGTCGTCCTGGAATTGGATGCCCACCTCGCACAGCGAGTCACCCAGATTGGGCTCGTTCCCGATGGCGATGAAGCCGCCGTGGCCATTGATGTTGATGTCGTCGACGCTCGCGCGCGACAGCTCCTCGGTCTTGCGTTCACGCCCGATGGGACTGCCGCGATACCAGGAGAACGAAAAGTGCGGGCCGAGGATGCCGCCACCGGCCAGCCACTGGCAACCGACGGAGTTCCGGGCGGTGTTGATCAGGCCGGTCACCTTGGTCAGCTCCGCCACGGTCTGATCGTTGATGCCGCCGCACTGGGGAAACATCGGCCCGTGGTGGCCCTCCGAGTTTCCCGGCGCCGTCGACGACGTCGCGCCCGGTTTGTTGCTCCCGGAATCCGAGCACGCCGCAACCGTGGGGATCAGGATCGCCAAGGCTGTCGCCGCAACGGCCAGCGCCCTCGAGTTACGCCGCACCGCTACCCTGCTTCTTCTCAGCCTGCTGCCGGTCCACACGATGCACTGTAGCGGCAGCTCAGCAGGTCAACCACCGACGCGCCTGAGCAGGCGTTTCAGTCGCGTCACCGCATGCGGCGGCCGAGTTAGACCATCCGGCGGTTGCTGGCGGCCGCGGGACGCGCCGTGTGCGACAGTTACGAAATGCTCCTGGCACTGCTGCGCCAGTACATCCGGCCGTACCGGCGGCTGGTCGCGGCGCTTATGGTGCTCCAGCTCATCAGCACGCTGGCATCGCTGTACCTGCCGACGGTCAACGCCGCCATCATCGACGAGGGCGTCGCCAAGGGCGACACGGCCACCATCGTCAGGCTCGGCCTGGTGATGCTCTCGGTCACAGGCCTGCAGGTGTTGTGCGCGATCGCGGCGGTGTACTTCGGCTCGAAGACCGGCATGGGCTTCGGTCGCGACCTGCGCGCAGCGATGTTCGAACACGTCACCACCTTCTCCGAACACGAGACGGACCGCTTCGGCGCGCCCACGCTGTTGACGCGCAGCACCAACGACGTCCGCCAGATCCAGTACCTCGTTCAGATCTCGAGCACCGTGCTGGTCACCGCGCCCATCATGTGCATCGGCGGGATCGTGATGGCCATCCACCAGGAGGCGGCGCTGACCTGGCTGCTGCTGGTCAGCGTTCCCATCATGGCCGTGGCCAATTACTGGGTGATGTCGCACATGCTCCCGCTGTTCCGCAGGATGCAGGGCCTGATCGACGGCATCAACCGGGTGATGCGCGACCAGCTGTCCGGCATCCGGGTGGTGAGGGCGTTCGCCCGCGAAGGCTACGAGCGGGAGCGGTTCGGCCGGGCCAACGCCGCGCTGTCCGATACCGCGCTGACCGCCGGCAACTGGCAGGCGTTGATGTTGCCGGTGACCACGCTGACCGTCAACGTGTCCAGCGTCGCCCTGATCTGGTTCGGCGGGCTGCGCATCGATCGCGGCCAGATGCAGGTCGGGTCGCTGACCGCGTTCCTGGCCTACTTCACCCAGATTCTGATGGCGGTGTTGATGGCGACCATGACGCTGGTGGTACTGCCCCGAGCCTCCGTCTGCGCCGAACGGATCACCGAAGTTCTTTCGACCGAGGCCGCCGTCGACGACCCGCGGAGCCCGGTGTTCCCGCGCGGCGGGATCACCGGAATGGTGCGCCTGGCGGGCGCGACATTCACCTATCCGGGCGCCGACAGGCCCGTCCTGCAAGACATCTCGCTGACCGCGCGGCCCGGCACCACCACCGCCATCGTCGGCAGCACCGGCTCGGGCAAGTCGACGCTGGTGTCGCTGATCTGCCGGCTCTACGACGTCACCGGCGGCGCCGTCCTGGTGGACGACGTCGATGTCCGCGATTACCGCACCGAGCGGCTCTGGTCCGCGATCGGGCTGGTTCCCCAGCGCGGCTACCTGTTCTCGGGGACCGTGGCGGACAACCTGCGCTATGGCAAGGCGGACGCGACCGACGACGAGATGTGGCAAGCGTTGCGCGTGGCCGACGCCGACGGGTTCGTGCGCGCACACGATGACGGGCTCAGAATGCGAGTGGCTCAGGGCGGAATCAACTTCTCCGGCGGTCAGCGGCAGCGACTGGCCATCGCGCGGGCGGTCATCCGCCGACCGGCCATCTATCTCTTCGACGACTCGTTCGGCGCGCTTGACGTGCACACCGACGCGCGGGTGTGCGAATCGCTGAAGCGGATTACCGGTCAGTCCACCGTCATCGTTGTCACGCAACGGGTTTCGACCGCCGCCCAGGCCGACCAGGTGATCGTCGTCGACAGCGGGAGACTGGTCGGCACCGGCACGCACGAATCGCTGCTCGCCGACTGCGCCACCTATGCCGAGTTCGCCGACTCCCAATCGGTCAGCGCCGTCCGATCGGGCCAAGTCGGGGGCGCGCCATGACCGTGACGGCCACTCGCGGCTTGACCCCGGCCCCGGCCGGACGCTCCCGCGACTTCTGGGGTTCGGCCGCCCGGCTGGTGAGACGGCTTGCGCCCCAACGCCGGCTGAGCATCGCGGTGATCAGCCTCGGCGTGACCGGCACGGTGATCGGGGTCGTCGTTCCGCGAATCCTCGGCCACGCCACCGATCTGCTGTTCAACGGCGTCATCGGACGTCAGCTCCCCGCGGGCATCACCAAGGCACAGGCGGTCGCCGCGGCCAGGGCCAGGGGCGACAACACCTTCGCCGACCTTCTCTCGGGAATGAGCGTGGTGCCGGGCAGAGGCGTGGACTTCGCCGCGGTGGCACGAACCCTGGTGCTGGCGTTGGGTTTGTATCTCGCTTCCGCGCTGCTGATCTGGGCGCAAGCGCGCCTGCTCAACGTGACCGTGCAGCGCACCATGGTCGCGCTGCGTTCCGACGTCGAGGACAAGATCCACCGGCTGCCGCTGTCGTACTTCGATGGGCGCCAGCGCGGCGAGCTGTTGAGCCGGGTGACCAACGACATCGACAACGTGCAGTCGTCGCTGTCCATGACCATCAGCCAGCTCGTCACGTCGGTGCTGACCATCGTCGCCGTGCTGGCGATGATGCTGTCCATCTCGCCTCTGCTGGCCCTGATCGCCGTGGCGACGGTGCCGCTGTCGCTGGTGGCCACCCGCGCGATCGCGCGGCGCGCGCAGCGCCTGTTCGTGGCCCAATGGACGAGCATCGGTCGCCTCAACGCCCACATCGAGGAGACGTACAGCGGCTTCACGGTGGTCAAGACGTTCGGCCATCAGGCCGCCGCGCGCGAACAGTTCCGCGACCACAACGACGACGTCTACCGGGCCAGCTTCGGCGCGCAGTTCTTCTCGGGACTCGTGGCACCGGCGACGTCGTTCATCGGCAACCTGGGCTACGTGGCCGTCGCCGTGGTGGGCGGCCTGCAGGTGGCCACCGGCCACATCACCCTGGGCGGCATCCAGGCCTTCATCCAATACGTCCGGCAGTTCAACGCCCCGCTGAGCCAGGTCGCCGGGATGTACAACACCCTGCAGTCCGGCGTGGCCAGCGCGGAGCGGGTGTTCGATCTGCTCGACGAGCCCGAAGAAACGGCGGACCCCGAACCGACCGCCGACAGCGGGGCCACACATCGCGCCGGACGAGTCGAGTTCGAACACGTGACCTTCGGGTACCGCCCGAACACCCCGGTGATCCACGACCTGTCGATGGTGGCCGAGCCGGGCAGCACGGTGGCGATCGTCGGGCCGACCGGGGCCGGCAAGACCACGCTGGTGAACCTGCTCATGCGGTTCTATGACGTCGACTCCGGTCGGATCCTGGTCGACGGTGTCGACATCACCACCGTCAGCAGGCAGTCGCTGCGCTCGGGGATCGGCATGGTCCTGCAGGACACCTGGCTCTTCGACGGGACGATCGCGGAGAACATCGCCTACGGGCGGCCCGGGGCCGGCGCGGACGAGGTGGTGCGGGCCGCGCAGGCGGCTTATGTCGACCGGTTCGTGCACACGCTGCCCGCCGGCTACGAGACCCGAGTCAGCGGAGGCGGCGGCAACATCAGCGCGGGCGAGAGGCAGTTGATCACCATCGCGCGGGCGTTCCTCGCCCGGCCGCGGCTGCTGATCCTGGACGAGGCGACCAGCTCCGTCGACACCCGCACCGAGGCGCTCATCGCCCGCGCCATGTCCGAACTTCGCCGCGACCGTACGAGTTTCATTATCGCGCACCGCCTTTCGACGATCCGGGACGCCGACCGCATCGTCGTGATCGAGGCCGGCCGGATCGTCGAACAGGGCAGCCACGCCGAGCTGCTGGCCCGGCGGGGCGCCTACTACGCCATGACCAGGGCCTAGTCCGACGCGGGGGTCGCTGTGACGTCACGTTGAGAATTTATTGAGGCAACGAAAAGGCCAAGATCGGAACCTTGTCCGCCTTGTGCGTGTTCGCCTGAGCGCCAGACCCGTTCGCGACAGGCGCCCCACGTCCTTGTGGCGGGGAACGCTTTTCATCACCCGCGGTGCGATCAGCGCCCAGCCGTCGAACACGCACAATTCGCGGGTCACTACCGAAATCGCAGGGATTGATATCACAATGGCAAGCTAGGACATCTCAAAGGTGCGCTGCGCAGGACCGGAAGGACCGATAGGCGATGGTGGACAAACGTCTCGAACTCGGTCTGCTCGGACCGTTGGAGATGAGTGTCGACGGCAGCCTGGTGGCCTTGGGCACTCCCAAACAGCGGGCGGTGCTTGCCATGCTGTTGATGAACCACAACAGTCCGGTCGGGGTCGACCGGCTCATCACGGCCCTATGGGACGACGAGCCGCCGTCGGGGGCACGGGCCAGCATCCATTCGTATGTGTCCAATCTGCGCAAGCTGCTCAGCACCGCCGGCATCGACCCTCGGGTGGTGCTGGCGGCGGCGCCGCCGGGATACCGGCTCAGTATCGCCGAAAACGCTTACGATCTCGGACGCTTCATCGCCGAAAAGACCGCGGGTGTACACCCCGCAGCCACCGGCAAATTCGAAGACGCCAGCCGGCACCTGGCGGCCGCGTTGGCGGAATGGCGCGGACCGGTGCTCGAGGACTTGCGCGAGTTCCAGTTCGTCGACACCTTCGCCACTTCCCTTGTCGAGGAAAAGATTCTGGTCCACGGCGCGAAGGCAGAGGCCGAAATCGCGTGCGGGCGTGCGTCCGCCGTGATCACCGAACTGGAGGCGCTGACCGCCGAACACCCCTATCGCGAGCCGCTGTGGGCGCAGTTGATCACGGCTTATTACCTCACCGACCGCCAATCCGACGCCCTGGCCGCCTATCGACGCGTCAAGACGACGCTCGCCGACGACCTGGGAATCGATCCGGGCCCGACGCTGCGGTCGCTCAACGAGCAGATCCTGCGGCAGGAACCGCTGGACGTGAAACGAACCGCCAAGACCGCCGCCGTCGACACGGTGACGGTGCTCGAACAACACACCATGGTGTCCGGGCAGAAGGCGATCGCTTACCTGCACGAGACGTCGGGACGCAGTTATCCGCTGCGAGCGGCGGCGACCCGGATCGGGCGGCTCCCGGACAACGACATCGTCCTCGACAGCCCGAAAGTCAGCCGCCACCACGCCGTCATCGTCGACACGGGGACCAGCTTCATCATCAACGACCTCCGGTCGTCCAACGGGGTCCACGTGCAGCACGAGCGGATCCGCTCGGCCGCCACGCTGCGCGACGGCGACCAGGTGCGCATCTGCGACCACGAGTTCACCTTCCAGATCGCCGCGGACACCCAGGTTTAGGCGCTCGACCGGGATCACCAGCCCAGGCGGATCGGGGTGTTTGTGGTGCGTGGGGGTGGGTAGTTCTTGTAGGTGCCGCACGCGATCGAGCCGGCGGTCACCGTCGGGGTGCTGTCGTGGTGCCAGCCGTCCGGTGACGGACCGGCCCCCGGACAGTTGAGCAACTGTACGGCGGCGACGTCGTCGTCGAACGCCTTCTTGAGCAGATCGGCATTGGCGAACAACCCGTAGACGGCGCGGGAAGGGCCGCCCTGGTTGGTGTTCTGGTCGCAGTCGACCATGGCCAACGCGTTCACCCAAATGCTGTTGGCCTTCGGGGTGGCAGGGGTGCAAGCGCCACTGGGATATCCGGCGGGCAGCACGCTCATCAGCTTGCTCTGCGGGTTCGGGGCCCTGCTCGTCGTGGTCGTGGTGACCGTTCTGCTGGTCGTCGTGGTCGTCGAGGTCGAGGTCCGGTTGGCCTGCGAGTTGCTGTCGTCGCCGCCCATCACCATCGCGATGCCGACCGCGGGGACGACGAGGACGACGACCAGTGCGGCGACGCCGGCGATGATGGGCCAGGGGTTGCGTCGTTTGGGTGGGGGTTGGTTCCAGGCGGGTGCGCCGGTGAATTGGTGCGGGGCGTGTGGTGGG
>NZ_LZJB01000108.1:0-4511 GCF_001666895.1 Mycobacterium sp. E3298 | reverse complement strand
CACCGACAAACCCCCGACTTGGGTGACCTGCCCGGCACCGGCCGAGACGACGTTGCTGCTGAGGCTGCCCAGGTTGCCCAGGCCCAACTGGGCGAACTGCGGCGTCGGGAACCACGCACCACCGGCACCAGCCGTGGTACCACCAGGACCCGACACCAACTGCTGAGCCAACTGCGACCAAAACGCCACGATGCCGTTGGAGAAGTAGGCCAGGCCCGTGTTCTGCTTGAGCATCACGGTGTAGAAGGTGGGGCTTAGCCCCAGGTAATTGTTGGTCGGCGTGGGCAGCCCACTTTGGGTGAAGTTCTGGATCGCGCTCGTTAGCCAGGTAAACGGCCCGGTCTGCGACCCGACTCGCGGATACGAATGATCTCGATACGGCTAACCCGGTGTCTATAGATATTATTATACAGCAGCATTACCGGCGAGGCGCACCCTTTTCGCCGATCGTGTCCCCGCTGCGCGTATTTTTTCCCCCGGCCGGTTGCGCTCGCACGGCGAACGCATGTTATAATGGCAGAAGCAAGCCAAACGGCTTTGTTCTTCATGTAAGCGCATTCGTATTAAAGCAGCGGGTTTGCAGCAAATCAACGGGAAGGTGATCGGTAATGACGTTAAGTCAGGATGAGAAATTGGCCGTAACGGCGACAACCGCGAATCTCGGCTCTTATGAGGATGCGGTGCGCAGCTTTAACTGGGAGGACGTCGAGAGCCACTTCACCTGGTCCAAGACAGGGAAAGTCAATATGGCCTACGAGGCGATCGACCGCCATGTCGAAGAGGGCAGGGGCGATACGGTCGCTTTGCACTATAGCGATGCGCAGCGCGACGAGAGCTATACGTACGCCGACCTGTCGAAGCAGTCAGCGCGCTTCGCCAACGTGCTGCGGGGACTCGGCATTAACAAGGGAGACCGCGTGTTCATCTTCATGCCGCGTACGCCGGAGCTCTACTTCGCCCTGCTAGGCGCGCTGAAGATCGGCGCTGTCGTCGGTCCTCTGTTCGAAGCGTTCATGGAGACGGCCGTGCGCGATCGCCTGCAGGACAGCGGCGCGATTGCAATCGTCACGACGCCGGCGCTGCTGCCCCGTATCTCGCGGGCGGAGCTGCCCGAGCTGAAGCATGTGATCGTATTCGGCGAAGGCGTTCAGGCCGGCGACGGCATCGTGGATTTTAAGTCCGAGATGGACAAGGCCTCCGAGGACAACGAGATCGAATGGCTCGGACGCGAGGACGGGCTGATTCTGCACTACACGTCCGGCTCAACCGGCAAGCCTAAGGGCGTTTTCCATGCGCAAAATGCAATGATCCAACATTATTATACCGGACGCATCGTGCTCGACCTGAGGGAAGGGGACGTCTATTGGTGTACGGCCGATCCGGGCTGGGTCACGGGGACCTCGTACGGCGTGTTCGCCCCATGGCTGAACGGCGTGACCAACGTCATCCGCGGCGGTCGCTTCAGTCCGCAGGACTGGTATTCGACGCTTGAGAAATATAAGGTCACCGTCTGGTATAGCGCGCCGACGGCATTCCGCATGCTGATGGGCGCGGGGGATGACGCCGTCAAGCCGTTCGACCTGTCGAACGTGCGTCACGTGCTTAGCGTCGGCGAGCCGCTGAACCCCGAGGTCGTTCGCTGGGGACTCAAAGTCTACGGTCAGCGCATCCACGATACGTGGTGGATGACCGAGACGGGCGGTCAGCTCATCTGCAACTATCCGAGCATGGAGATCAAGCCCGGGTCGATGGGCAGGCCGATCCCGGGCGTCCAGGCCGCGATCATCGACGATCAGGGCAACGAGCTGCCGCCGATGCGGATGGGCAACCTCGCGATTCGTACGCCTTGGCCGTCGATGATGCGCAAGATCTGGAACAATCCGGCGAAGTACGAGGAGTACTTCCGCATTCCGGGCTGGTATGTGTCCGGGGATTCGGCCTACATGGACGAAGAAGGCTACTTCTGGTTCCAGGGGCGTATCGACGACGTTATCAATACGTCGGGCGAGCGCGTAGGGCCGTTTGAGGTCGAGAGCAAGCTCGTCGAGCATCCGGCCGTCGACGAGGCTGGCGTCATCGGCAAGCCCGACCCGCTGCGCGGGGAGATTATTAAGGCGTTCATCTCGCTCCGCGAAGGCTTCGAGCCGTCGGACGAACTGAAGGCGGACATCTCCAAGTTCGTTAAGGTCGGACTGTCCGCGCATGCGGCTCCGCGCGAGATCGAGTTCAAGGACAAACTGCCGAAGACCCGCAGCGGCAAGATCATGCGGCGCGTCCTCAAGGCTTGGGAGCTCAATCTCCCGACGGGCGACCTGTCCACGATCGAAGACTGAAGCTTGGCGAATTCATAAAGCGGCTCTGCAGGAGAAGAAGTTCTCTTGCAGAGCCGTTTTTTTGTGTTCGCCGATAAAAAAGAACGCCGCGGCCTTAAAGGCCGCAGCGCTCTATTAAAGCGGGGTTAGCTGTTCTTGACCTCGATCGACGCCGAGGAGTCGGATGCGCCGGCTTCGTTCACCGCCCGAATCCGGTACCAGCCTGCCGTGTTGCCGCCGGTGGCCTCGTATTGGGTCGACTGCGTCGATTCGAGGCGCCGGTAATTGCCTTGCTGGCTGGCACTGTACCAGACTTCGTAGCGCGTCACTTTTTCCGTGTCGGGATTGGCATTCCACGAGAGCAGCACGCCGCCGGACGAGGCTTGAGCCGTCAGACCGCCGGGCGTCGACGGAACGGATTGTTGAGCCTGGCCCGGACTGTCGGTCGGGACGGGATCGCTCGGCAACGGATCGGTCGGGTCTCCGTCGACCGGCGGGAGGCCGGTGTCGATATTGCCCTTCGAGCCGCCGCCGCCGTTGCCGCCGCTGTTGCCGCTGCCGCCGCCGGTTGAGCCGGAGGCGCTTCGTCCCGATTCGTTGCCTGCTACGTCGACGGCTGTCACCGCGTATTCGACGTTGCTGGCGGACGTATAGTCGATGAACCGCGTGTCCTCGCCCGTCAGTACGGAGCCGCCGACTCTGGAGAAGCCGCCGCCGTTGACCGAACGATAGAGCCGGTAGCCGACGACGTCCGCCTGCGGACTCTTCGAGAACGAGATGCGCACCTTGCCGCCGCCGAGCTGCTCGACGGTGACGTTGCCGGGCGCGCTAGGCGCCGAGCCGTCGTCCACGCGGGGATCGGGCTTCGACGGCGCGCCGCCCGAAGCGTCCTTCGGCAGATAGTAGGACAGCGGCTTGCGGCCGGCACCTTGTCGAGCGCGGCCTTCAGCTCCTCGATCAGCTCGTCGAGCGGCTTTTCCCGCTTGACCATGACCGATTCGCGCAGCATATCTTCCGGCGTCTCCGGATTCGGCTGATAGTTTACGCCGTTGTAAGAGATGTACTTGACAGCGACGAGGGCGTCGTCTTCCTCGGTCGGAATGAATTTTTTGTTGAAAATATCGGTGACCAGCTTGCCGGCGGAGCGGGTCAGATCGGTCGGGAGCTTGCCGCTGACGCTGGACACCGTCATCGAGACGATGCCGTCCGGCTTCGCGAATTCCTTGGTCGGGAACAGGTCCGGACGCGCTTCCGTCACTTCGTTCATGACTTTTGTCCAGATCTCGCGGGCTCTTGCGTGTCCGTCGGTCGAGAGCGTATGCACCGACTTTTCGTAGCCGGCCCACACGCCAAGCGTAATGTCGGGCGTGAAGCCTTCGAACCAGACGTCCGCGTAGTTCTGCGTCGTGCCCGTCTTGCCCACGATCGGAATCTTGCCGTAATTTTTAAAGCCGTTCTTGACCGATTTGGCCGTGCCGTCCGTCACGACCGTGCGCAGCATATCGGTCATCAGGTAAGCGGACTGCTCGGAGACGACGCGCTTGGGCGCCGCTTTGTGCTCGTATACGATATTGCCGAAGGAGTCCTTCATTTTTTCGATCAGATAGGCGTCGTTGAACACGCCTTTGTTGGCGATCGCGCCGTATGCGTTGGTCAGCTCTTCGACGGTCACGCCGTACTTAAGGCCGCCGATAACGCCCGTCTGCGCGTAGTCGTCCTCCGGCACGAGCGTCGTTATGCCAAGCTGGCGGGCGAAGTCCCATGCGCCCTTGATCGTCACCTTGTTCAGGAATACCTTCAGGGCGGGGATGTTGAGCGACTGGTTCAGCGCGTACCGGGCCGTGACAAGACCGGAGTAACGGTTGTTCGAGTTTTTCGGAATATGCATGCTCGAGCCGCTGTTCTTCAGAATGATCGGCGCGTCGTCAAGGATGCTGGCCGGGCTGATCAAGCCTTTGTCGATGGCGGGGAGGTAGGCGCCGATCGGCTTCATGGCCGATCCCGGCTGCCGCTCCATCTGCGTGGCGAAGTTGAGCTGCTCGATATGGAAGTCCCGGCCCTCGATCATGCCGAGGATCGCACCCGTCTTATGGTCCAGCATGACGGCGGCGGTCTGCTCGACGCCCTTCGTCGCTGTCAAGTACATCTCTTACAACGGCGTAAACTATCAGCCGAATCCGGAGACGCCGGAAGATATGC
>NZ_LZJB01000107.1:0-7831 GCF_001666895.1 Mycobacterium sp. E3298 | reverse complement strand
GGATTCTGCCCGGCCCGGTGAGCATCGCCGGATCCGTCGGCCAGGGCGTCACGTCCGGAATCGCCAGCCCGCTGGTGCTGGGGTTCCCCCCGCTGGCCTCCAACGGCTTGGCGAGCGGCTTCTAGCCGGGTCAGCGAATCGACACCAGCGGGCCCGGCGCCCGGCCGCCGGCCAGCGCGGCCGCGTCGACGAGCAGCTCGCCCAGCTGCCTCGGATACACCGTCTCCCCGGCGGCGGCCAGCCGGGCGATGTCAGCCGCGTCGCACCAGCGGTGGCCGTGAATGTAGCTGCGTTCCAAGTCGGTTCGGCCCGCACCGGACGGTTCGAACCGTTGGGTGCGGTAGACGAAGTAGAACTCTTCGCTGTCGATCAGCGAGCCGTTGAACTCGAAGACCTCGTCGCGCCGCCAGACCGGGCCCACCAGCTCTCCCGGTGCGGCCCTGAGTCCGGTCTCTTCGGCCAGCTCGCGGGCGGCCGCCTCGGCCAACCGCTCACCCCGCTGCACCTCCCCGCCGACGGTGATCCACCACTTCGGCGCGCTGCCGCGGCCGATCGCCGGATCGGAGCCGCGCAGCAGCAGCACCGCACCCGTCTCGTCGAGCAGCACCACGCGCGCCGACGTGCGGTGGCTGACCACCCCGTTGAAGGAGCCGACGTCGCCGTGGGCCAGCGCGTGGGGACGCTCGACGATCTCGAAATAGCTTGGCAGCGCGGCTGTCCCGCCGAGACGAAGGGTCCGCACCAGGAATCGCTCGCGCAGGGCAAGGGTGTCCCGGACCGCGTCGTTGTGGAAGCGGCGGGCCAGTAGCACCCGGGCCTCGGCATCGGCCAACTCGGCGATCAGCCCGGCCGGCAGCGAGGCCGGGTCGACGATCGCCAGCGCGGCCGAGAGCTCGTTCTCGCGCGACTCGCGCTCCTGCCGCGGCGCGGCCTCGGCGGCGTCGGCCAGCGCGGCCAACCGCCTGCCCTCCGAGGCACCGCCGTAGGCGTCGATGGCGACCGCACGGGCCACGACCGCGCGGCGCGCCAGAGCCCCGTCGAGCGCCTGCCATGACAGGTCGTAGCGGACGTGCAACCGGTCCAGGCGGTTGGCCGTCTGGTAGGCCCAGGCGCCCAGGACCGCCAGCAGCCCGACCAATACCGCGACGGCGACGGCGAGCCACGTCATCAGCTCGCCACCTGAACTTTGGCGCCGGTCGCCGCGACCGTCTCGTAGACGCGCATGATCTGGCTGGCCACCACCGACCAGTCGTAGCGCTTTACGGCGGCCGAACCGGCCGCCACATAGCGTTCGCGCAGCACATCGTTTTCTAGCACCGAGATGAGGGCGTCCGCCAGCGCAGCGCCGTCGCCGACCGGCACCAGGCACCCGACTTCGCCGTCGCGCAGCACCCGGCGGAAGGCGTCCAGGTCGCTGGCCACCACCGCGGTGCCCGCGGCCATGGCCTCGACCAGGACGATGCCGAAGCTCTCACCCCCCACGTGGGGCGCGCAGTACACATCGGCGCTGCGCATCGCCGACGCCTTCCCGGCGTCGTCGACCTGGCCGAGAAACCTTATGTGTTTCACCAATTCGCCCGCCTGCCCGCGCAATTCGGCCTCGTCGCCGCGGCCGACGATGAGCAGCTGGACGTCCGGAAAGTGCTGCACCACGCCGGGCAGCGCGTCGAGCAGGACCGACATGCCCTTGCGGGACTCGTCGTAGCGCCCCAGGAACAGCACCGTCTTGCCCGGCCGCGGGTAGCCGTCCAGCGGACGCGCCGAGGCGAAGGAGTCGACGTCGACGCCGTTGGGGATCTCGACCGCGTCGGTGCCCAGCGCCTCCATCTGCCAGCGACGGGCCAAGTCCGACACCGCGATCCGGCCGACGATCTTTTCGTGCATCGGTCGCAGGATGCCCTGAAAGACCGTCAGGGTCAGCGATTTGGTGGTCGAGGTGTGGAACGTCGCGACGATCGGCCCCTCGGCGATGTTCAGGGCCAGCATCGACAGGCTCGGCGCGTTGGGCTCGTGCAGGTGCAGCACGTCGAAATCGCCTTCGGCGAGCCATTTTTTGACCTTGCGATGGGTTGCCGGGCCGAACCGCAGCCGGGCCACCGACCCGTTGTAGGGAATCGGGACGGCCTTGCCGGCGGAGACGACGTAGTCGGGCAGGGCCGCGTGCGGCGAGGCCGGCGCGAGGACGCTCACCTGTTGCCCGCGCTGACGCATCACCTCCGCCAGCTGCAAGACGTGCGACTGGACCCCGCCCGGGACGTCGAACGAGTAGGGGCAGACCATCCCGATGCGCATCAGGTCTCCCTGAGCCGCGCCTGCTTGGCTTCGGACAGGTCGGCCAGCCACTGCGGTTGCAGCATGTGCCAGTCCTCGGGGTGCGCGGCGATGTTCGCTGCGAAACGGTCGGCCAGCGCCTGGGTGATGGCGCCGACGTCGCCGCTGCTGCAGTCCAGTGGCGGGAACACGTGAAACCCCCACCCGTCGCCGTCGAACCAGCAGTGCACCGGAAGCAAGGCCGCCCCGGTCGCGACCGCCAGCTTCGCCGGTCCGGCCGGCATCCGGGTGGCCTCGCCGAAGAAGTCGACCTGCACACCGGTGCGGGTGAGGTCGCGATCGGCCATCAGGCAGACCAGTTGGTTCTCTCGCAGCCGATCGCACAGTACATCGAACGGCGGCCGCTCGCCTCCGGACAGCGGCAGCACCTCGAAGCCGAGGCTCTCGCGATAGCGGAGGAAACGCCGGTACAACGACTCCGGTTCCAGTCTCTCCGCGACGGTGATGAAGGTGCCGCGGGTCTGGGTGAACCACACCCCGGCCATGTCCCAGTTCCCGCTGTGCGGCAACGCGCAGATCGCGCCGCGGCCCGCCGCCAGCGCCGCGTCCAGGTTGCCGGCCCCCCGGAACGCGGCATCGAGTTCGCCGGACAGGGCGCGCAGGTCCATCGACGGCAGGCGAAACGCCTCCCTCCAGTAGCGGGCGTAGGAGGCCAGCGACGCCCGCATCAGGTCGTCGGGCACCTCTGCCGGCGCGACGCCGGTGACGCGGGCCAGGTTCTTGCGCAGCTGCGCCGGGCCGCCACGGCGCGCCGCGTAACGCGCCCCGGTCTCGAACACGGAGCGCGCCGCGAATTCCGGCATCGCCCGCACGGCCATCCAGCCGGCCGCGTACGTCCAATCGCTCGCGGTGCCGGACACCAGCCGCCGCGGCGCGGTGATCAAACCCATCCCCGGGATCACGGCATGCGCTCCGTCGCTCCGGGCGAGGTCCACACCGTGCGCAGCCGCTGCACGCAGGTCACCACGCTCGCCACCGCCAGCAGCCACATGGCCACCGGCAGGGCGGGCGGCCAGGCCACGAACGGGAAGTCCGCCACGCCGGCGCCGACCAGGACGATGATCAACCGTTCCGGGCGTTCGATGATGCCGCCGTCTCCGCGCAACCCGCTGGCCTCGGCCCGCGCCTTGATGTACGAGATGACCTGCGAGGTGACCAGGCAGATCATGGTCGCCACCGCGAGCGGCTTGTCGTGCATGCCGAAGGCCACCCACCACAGCAGGCCGCAGAACACCGCGCCGTCGCTGACGCGGTCGCAGGTGGCGTCCAGCACGGCGCCGAACCGGGTGCCGCCACCGCGCTCGCGGGCCATGGCGCCGTCGAGCATGTCGAACAGCACGAAGAACCACACCACGCAGGCACCGGCGAACAACTTGCCCATCGGGAACAGCGCGAGCGCCCCGGCCACGGACCCCGCGGTGCCCAGCACCGTCACCACGTCCGGGGTCAATCCCATCCGCAGGCACGCTTTGGCGGTCGGCGTGGTGAGCCGCGCGAACGCCGCCCGCGAGAGGAACGGCACCTTGCTCATGACTGGTTAGCCCACTCCGCGGCCAGCAGCCGGCGGGTTTCGCGCAGCAGCTGAGGGATCACCTTCGAGCCGCCGATGATGGTGATGAAGTTCGCGTCGCCGCCCCAACGCGGCACGACGTGCACATGCAGGTGCTCGGCCAGCGACCCACCCGCCGACGTGCCGAGGTTGAGGCCGACGTTGAAGCCGTGCGGCCGCGACACGTTCTTGATCACGCGAATGGCCTTCTGCATGAAGGCCATCAACTCCGCGCTCTCCTCGTCGGTGAGGTCCTCGAGCTCGGACACCCGTCGATACGGCACCACCATCAGGTGCCCCGGGTTGTACGGATAGAGGTTGAGGACCGCGTAGACGAGTTCACCGCGCGCGACCACCAGGCCTTCCTCGTCGGAGAGTTGCGGGATGTCGGTGAACGGCTGCTCGGTCTTGCCCGAAGAGTCGGGGTCGCGCTTCATCGGCGCTTCGGCCAGATAGGTCATCCGGTAGGGCGTCCACAGCCGCTGCAGGTGGTCACTCTCGCCGACGCCGGTGTCCAGGATGGTGTCCTCGGCGCGTTCCTTGGGCTCACTCACCGCCGGTCACCTTCACCAGTTCGGCTGTGGGGGCGGCATTCTCGCGTTCGGCGATCCAGGCCACGATGGCGTCGACGGCACTCTCGCGGGGCACACCGTTGATCTGCGTGCGGTCGCCGAAGCGGAAGCTCACCGCCTTCGCCTGGACGTCGCGGTCACCCGCCAGCAACATGAACGGCACCTTCTGGCCCGTGTGGTGCACGATCTTCTTGGCCATCCGGTCGTCGCTGCTGTCAACCTCCACCCGCACGCCGTGCGACTTCAGCTGCGCCGCAATGCTTTCCAGGTAGGCCACGTGTTCGTCTGCGACGGGAATCCCGACCACCTGAACCGGCGCGAGCCACGCCGGGAACGCCCCCGCGTAGTGCTCGGTGAGGATGCCGAAGAACCGCTCGATCGACCCGAACAGGGCGCGGTGGATCATCACCGGCCGCTGACGGGTCCCGTCCGGGGCCGTGTACTCCAGCTCGAAGCGCTCCGGGAAGTTGAAATCCACCTGGATGGTCGACATCTGCCAGCTGCGGCCCAGCGCGTCGCGGGCCTGCACGGAAATCTTCGGGCCGTAGAACGCCGCGCCGCCCGGGTCGGGAACCAGTTCCAGGCCCGACTCGGCCGCCACCTCCGCCAGTGAGTTGGTGGCCTGCTCCCACATCTCGTCGGAGCCGACGAACTTCTCCGGGTCCTTGGTGGACAGTTCCAGATAGAAGTCCTCCAGGCCGTAGTCGCCGAGCAGCTCGAGCACGAACCGCAGCAGCGACGCCAGTTCACCGTGCAACTGGTCGCGCGTGCAGAAGATGTGCGAGTCGTCCATGGTGAATCCGCGCGCCCGGGTCAGCCCGTGCACCACGCCGGACTTCTCATAGCGGTAGACGGTGCCGAACTCGAAGAGCCGCAACGGCAGTTCGCGATACGACCGGCCCCGGGACCGGAAGATCAGCGTGTGCATGGGGCAGTTCATCGGCTTGAGGTAGTAGTCCTGCCCGGGCTTGCGCACCGTTCCGTCGTCGTTCAATTCGGCGTCGAGGTGCATGGGCGGGAACATCCCGTCGGCGTACCAGTCCAGGTGGCCCGAGGTGTGGAACAGCTGCGCCTTGGTGATGTGCGGGGTGTTGACGAATTCGTACCCGGCCTCGATGTGCTTGCGTCGCGAGTACTCCTCCAGCTCCCTGCGCACCACCCCGCCTTTGGGGTGGAAAACCGCCAGCCCCGAACCGATTTCGTCGGGGAAGCTGAACAGATCCAGCTCGGTCCCCAGCTTGCGGTGGTCGCGCCGCTGGGCTTCGGCGAGCAGCTCGAGGTGGCGGTCCAGCGCCTCCTGCGACTCCCACGCGGTGCCGTAGATGCGCTGCAGGCTCGCGTTCTTCTGGTCCCCGCGCCAATACGCGGCGGAGCTGCGGGTCAGCTTGAACGCCGGGATGTGCTTGGTGGTCGGGATGTGCGGCCCCCGGCACAGGTCGCCCCAAACCCGTTCCCGGCTGCGGGGATTGAGGTTGTCATAGGCGGTGAGCTCGTCGCCGCCGACCTCCATGATGTCGGGATCGCCGGACTTGTCGTCGACCAGTTCCAGCTTGTAGGGCTCGTTGGCCAACTCGGAGCGTGCCTGGTCCTTGGACTCGTAGACGCGCCGCTCGAACAGCTGCCCCTCCTTGACGATCTGGCGCATCCGCTTTTCCAGCGCCGCCAGATCCTCCGGCGTGAACGGCTCGGCCACGTCGAAGTCGTAGTAGAAGCCGTCGGTGATGGGCGGCCCGATTCCGAGCTTCGCGTGCGGGAACATGCCCTGAACCGCCTGGGCGAGCACGTGCGCGGCCGAATGCCGGATGACGCTGCGCCCCTCGTCGGTGTCGGCCGCCACCGGCACCACCTCGGTATCGGAGTCGGGCACCCAGCTCAGGTCGCGCAGCTTTCCGTCCGCGTCGCGGACCACGACGATCGCGTCGGGCGCCCCGCGGCCCGGCAGCCCCGCCTCCCGCACCGCGGCCGCGGCGGTGGTCCCGGCGGGCACCCGGATCGGGGCTGCTGGGGACGGGTTTGCGGGGGCGCTCATCGCGTGGGTTCTCCTAGGTCGGTGGGTCGACGACCATGCTATCGGGGCGCCCCGCGGCCAAGCAGGGCCGTCGAGCAGTGCGGCAACGTCGCGCGGCGACGACGCCCGCAGCAAATTGTCGGCAGAATGGGACCGTGGGGGCGCAGACGGCTTTGGCATTGCTGCTCGCCGCCGTCGGCGCCATCGTGGTGATGAACTGGGTCAGCGACCGCACCGGACTCCCCAGCGCGGGCCTGCTCACCCTCGTCGGCATCGGTTACGGGTTGCTGCCCGGGCCGAATGTCGGCCTGCGGCCCGACATCGTGATGACCTGCATATTGCCGCCTTTGCTCTACAACGCGGCGCTGGAGTCGTCGCTGGTCGGGATACGCCGCAACTTGCGCACGGTCATCAGCCTGTCGGTCATCCTCGTTCTGCTGACCGCGGCATCGGTCGGCGCCGCCTTCGCCCTGCTGGTCACCGGTGCGACGCTCGCGGCGGGTGCGGTGCTGGGCGCGGCGGTGGCACCCACCGACCCCGTGGCCGCGCTCGCGGTCGCCCGCAAGGTCGGCCTGCCGCTCAACATCGTCACCCTCATCGAAGGTGAGGGGCTGCTCAACGACGCGACGGCCCTCACCACCTTGTCGGTGGCCATCACCGTGGCCAGGGGTGCGGACTTCTCGTTCCCGTTCGCGATCCGGGAGTTCGCCCTGGCCGCCGTGGGAGGCCTGGCGATCGGGCTGGTGTTCGCTTGGTGCCGCCGCCTGTTGCGGCGGGTGCCGCACGATGTGATGACGGCCAACGCGATCTCGCTGGCCACACCGTTCCTGGCCTATCTGGCGGCCGAGAAGGTGCACGCGTCGGGTGTGCTGGCGGTTGTGGTGTGCGGGTTGGTCGTCGGGCACGACTCGCCGCGGTCGGAGTCCGGGGCGAGCCGGTTGCAGACCCGGGCCGTGTGGCGGTTGGCCAACTTCCTCCTCGAGGGCCTCGTTTTCCTGCTGATCGGTCAGCAGTTCCCGGCCATCCTCGACGGCCTGCGCGGCTACCCGGTGTCGACCATCGTCGTGGCGACCACCGTGACCACCGCGGCGGTGCTGCTGGTGCGGCCGCTGTGGCTGATGCTCACGCAGTCACTGCCCCGGTCACTGCACACCAGGCTCGGGAACGTCACGGGGACCGCCGACGATGACGACGACCATGACGAGCCGGCCCAAGCCCCTCCCCGGCGCGACCGCAACGCCGAGAGACTCAGTGGCCGTGAGATTTTCGTACTGAGCTGGGCCGGCACCCGAGGCGTCGTCAGCCTCGCCGCGATCTTCGCCGTGCCCTTCGCCACCGACAGCGGCGCACGGTTTCCCGTCCGGGATCTGT
>NZ_LZJB01000106.1:0-10656 GCF_001666895.1 Mycobacterium sp. E3298 | reverse complement strand
CCGCCTGCGGTTCGGCGTACTTGGCGGCGATCACCTCCCCCTGCTCGGTGAGCCGCAGTGATCCGTTCACCGCGCCGGGGGGCTGCGCCAGGATGGCCTGATAGCTCGGGCCGCCGCCGCGGCCGACGGTGCCGCCGCGACCGTGGAAGAGCCGCAACCGGATTCCCGCTTTGCGGGCCACCTCGACCAGGGCCAGCTCGGCGCGGTAGACCGCCCAGCTGGAGGCCAGGTAGCCGCCGTCCTTGTTCGAGTCGGAATAGCCGAGCATCACCTCTTGGCAACCGCCCTGGGCGTCGACGACCGCGCGGTACAGCGGCAGGTCCAGCATCGCCTGCAGGATGTCCGCGCCGTTGTGCAGATCCTCGATCGTCTCGAAGAGCGGCGAGATGGACACCGGGCAGTACGGTTCCGGCCCGGAAGCGTCCAGCAGCCCCGCCTCTTTCAGCAAGATCGCCACTTCCAAGACGTCGGACACCGAGCGGCACATCGAGATCACGTAGTTCGGGACGGCGGCCGGGCCGTAGCGCCCGACGGCGTGCGTCGCGGCGCCGATGACCTCGAGCTCCTTGCGGGCCAGCTCGGACAGTTGCGCGCGGTCACCGACCAGTGGACGGCGCGTGCCCAGTTCGTCCGCCAGCAGCGCGACCCGCTCGTCCTCGGGCAGCGAAACGTAGTCCGGGTGCACCCCGGCCCACGCCAGCAGCTCGGCCACCACCTCTTCGTGGACGTCGGAGTTCTGCCGCAGGTCGAGGCCGCTCAAGTGAAACCCGAAGACGCTCACGCCTTCTCGCAGCAGGGCCAGACGATCCTCGGCGAGCAGCGCGCTGCCGTGCGTGCGCAGCGACTCGTCGATCGTGTCGAGGTCCGCTTGCAGTTGGGCCGGCGCGGAATACGGCGCCAGGCCGAGGTCGAGTTCGTGCTGAGGTTGACGGTCCAGGATCTGTGCGCCCGTCGCGGTGAGCCGGGCCCGGATCACCCGCACCGCCCGCCGGTACGGCTCGTCGGCGCGGGCCTGCTCGACGCAGCCCTCGGCCAGTTCCGCCAGCGCGGGCGTGACGGGGACGAGTCGCGCCGACATCGACAGGTCCTGCTCGAGGGCGACGAGCTCTTCCAGGTAATGCGACAGCGCGGTGAACGCGGCGCTGCCCGTGGCCTGGCGCACCACGTCGCCCGTCACGTTCGGGTTGCCGTCGCGGTCGCCGCCGATCCAGGAACCGGGCCGCAGGATGGGCGCGGCGAGCAGATCGGTGTCGGGCCAGCGCTTCCGCAAAGCGTCCCGGACCTCCGCGTTGACCTGGGGAATGACCTGGAAGAACGCGGCGGCGTAATAGCGCAACCCGACCTCGATCTCGTCGGTGATCTGCAGCCGGGACAACCGGATCAGTGCGGTCTGCCACAGGGTCAGCACCTGGCGGCGCAGCTCGCGCTCGATATTGCGGCCGTCGTCGGTTTCGGTGTGTCCCTCCGCGTGCAACCGCATCAGCTGGGTGATCCGGTGCTGGGTGACGAAGACGGTGCGCCGCCGGGTCTCGGTGGGGTGGGCGGTGATCACCGGGGATATCAGGGCCCCGCGCAGCGCGTCGGCGACCGTGGCCGAATCGAGTTCGGCGCCATCGAGTTTCGCGTACGTCGCGGCTAGGCTGCTGTCCTGCGGCGGCTCGCCGGCGGAGACGTGGATCGCGCGTCGCCGCTCCCGGTGGATGTCCTCGGCGACGTTGGCCAGCAGCGCGAAGTGGCTGAACGCGCGGATGACCGGGATCGCCTGGTGGATGTCGATGCCGTCGAACATCCGGGCCAGCTCGGCCCGGTCGATCTCGGAGCGGCGCACCCGAAACGATTCGACCCGGGCGCGTTCCACGAGGTCGAAAACCTCGTCCCCGTTCTGCTCGCGCACGGTGTCGCCGAGGATGGCGCCCAGCAGCCTGATGTCGGCGCGCATCGGCTCGGTCGCCTCGCGACCGACCAGCGTCCTTTGCACGGCGCCAATCGGTTCGAGCGCGATGTCGGAAACGTCAACCATGTGTCCCAGTATCGGTGCGGATCACGTTGCCCGCCCGGCGACGGGTCACCGGTACTTGATCAGGAGGGCGACCCCGATGATGGACACCAGCCAGATGCCGGTGATGAACAGCGTCAACCGGTCCAGGTTCTTCTCCACCACCGTCGAACCGGAAAGGCTGGACTGCACGCCGCCACCGAACAGTGTCGACAGTCCGCCACCCTTGGCGCGGTGCAGCAGCACCAGCAACACCACCAGCACGCTGGTGACCACCAGGGTGATCTGCAGGGCCAACTCCATGACGCAAAAGCCTACCGGTTGGCGCGCCGTCGGCCGTAACCGACGCCCGGCTACCGGTCCCACGAGCGCCGCGGCAGCGCGAACACCAGCGCGAAAGCCGCGACGCTAAGGGCGGCGCTGGCGGCCATCGCCAGCGTCGCGCTGTGCCCGAACGCCGCCGCGAGCGCCTCGGGTCCGGCCCGGCGCACGTGCAGCGTGCCGAACAGGACGGTGCCGATGATCGCGATCCCGATCGCGCTGCCGACCCGCTGCGCGGTGCCGATCACACCACTGGCCGCGCCGGCGTCCGCGGCGTCGACGGTGGCGACGATGAAGTCGACGTTGGGGGCGATGAACAGTCCGCTGCCCAGGCCGGCGATCAAGAGCGGGGCGGCCAGTTGCCAGCCGCCGTACGCGGTGCCCGGCGTCAGGGCGAGCACCAGCCAGATCGCGGTGATACCGACGGCCACCATCCCCAGCCCGACCACCAGCACGGTCCGGCCGAAGCGCGCCGCCAGGCTGTCGCTTTGGGAGGCGCCGCCGACCAGTCCGATCGCGAACGGTGTCACCACCAGGCCGGATTGCAGCGCGGTGTGACCCAGCCCCGCCTGCCACAACAGCGCGATGGTGAAGAAGATGCTCGTGAAGGCCGCGAAGTACACCAGGGCGAGCAGCACGCCGCCGGTGAAGGACGCATGCGAGAACAGCCGCGGCGGCACCAGTGGGTTGCCCCCGTTCGTCTCGACGTGGCGCTCCCACTGCGCGAACACCACCAGCAGCGCGACGGCGCCGGCCATGGAGGCGTACGTCCACAGTGGCCAACCGTCTTGCTGACCCTGGATCAACGGGACGAGCAACGCGACCAGCGCCGCGGACAGCAGGATCAGGCCGACCCAGTCGGCGGACGCCGCACGTTCGGTTCCCGCCGGAAGCAGGATGGCCGCGGCGACGACGGCGAGCACACCCAACGGCACGTTGACGTCGAACACCAACCGCCACCCGGGGTCCGCGCCGAACGCCTGAATGATCAGCCCACCGATCAGCGGCCCGAGCGCGACGGAGAAGCCGATGGTCGAACCCATGATCGCCAGGGCCCGCGCCCGCTTGCGCGCGGCGAACATCAGCTGGATCAACGCGGTGATCGGTGTGAAGAAGATGCCACCGCCGAGGCCCTGCACCGCACGGGCGCAGACGAGCCCGCCCTCGCCCTGCGCGAGTCCGCACGCCAGGCTCGCCATGGTGAACAAGGACAGGCCCGCGATGAAGACCCATTTGTGCCCGAACCGGTCCCCCACCCGGCCGGCGGGGATGAGGGCCAGACCGAATGCCAGCGCATAGCCCGAGACGATCCACGACAGTGTGGCGTTCGAGGCCGAAAGGCTGGTGCGGATGGCCGGCAGGGCAACGTTGACGATCGTGCTGTCCAGCAATGCCATGAAAGCCCCGACCAGCAGCACCGCCAGGGCAAACCAGTTACGGCGTTCGGTGCCAATGGTTCTCGGTATCGACGCCGTCACGCTTCGTCACCTCCCGCGTGCCGGCCGGCGACTATCGCGGGGAGCGCCGCGGAAAGCTCCTCATGCCAACCGATTTCGGCACGCAGCCGGTCGGCTCTGTGCTTCATGACCAGCTTCTCGGCGAGGGTGAGGTAGCGGTCGATGGCGGCGGCATGGGCTTCCCACTCGGCGAGCATGGCACTCAGCGATGTGATCCGGGCCGCGATGGTCGCCGGCAGGTCACCGAGATGGTCGGGCTGCAACCGGGTGATCGCCAGGTCGAATGGGTCGGGTTTGATGACGATCTCGCGGAGCGCGCGCAGCCGCAGACCGCCCAGCGCCTCGCGACCGGCACCGGTGATGGCCCAGATCTGCCGTTGCGGATACGCACCGGACCGCTCGACGCGCACCTCCTCGATGAGGTCCTCGGCGGCCAGTCGTTTGATCGCCCCGTACAGGGCGCCGACGGTGATGTCCGTCCACAGGGCCACGTGCTCTTCCTCGGCGAGCAGCCGGAGCTGATGTCCATGCATCGGGCCACGCTCCTCGAGCCCCGCCAGGATGAAGATCCGTATCGACGACACGCAACTACTCTCGCACGAGTACTCGCCCGCGGTCTAGAGGGCAATGCTCTTCGACTGACTTATCCCCGTGCCGGTTTCGAGTCCCCGTGCCGGTTCGCGCCGGCCGGGGCTACGGCAGCGGCCCGCCGGCGGCGATGGCCGCCAGCGTGGCGAACTGCTCGCCGTCCAGCGAGGCGCCCCCGACCAGGCCGCCGTCGACGTCCTCCTGAGCGACGAGATCGCCGACGTTCTTGGCGTTCATCGAACCGCCGTAGAGCACCCGGACGCTTTCGGCGATCTTTGGCGAGGCGAGGGACGCCAACCCGTTGCGGATGGCCGCACACACCTCCTGGGCGTCGGCGGAGCTGGCCACCCGGCCGGTGCCGATCGCCCAGACCGGCTCGTAGGCGATCACCACGTTGGCGATCTGCTCGGCCGACAGCCCGGCCAGCGAGCCGCGCAGCTGGTTTTCGCAGTAACTGACGTGCTCGCCCGCCTCCCGAGTCTCGAGGTGCTCGCCGATGCACACGATCGGGGCCAGCTCGTGCTTGAGCGCCGCGGCGGCCTTCGCGGCCACCAGCGCGTCGTCCTCGTTGTGGTAGGTGCGCCGCTCGGAGTGCCCGACCACGACGAAGCTGCAACCGAGCTTGGCCAGGAAGGCCCCGCTGATGTCGCCGGTGTAGGCGCCCGAGTCGTGCGGGGACAGGTCCTGGGCGCCGTAGGTCAGCCGCAGCTTGTCGCCGTCGACCAGGGTCTGCACGCTGCGCAGGTCGGTGAACGGCGGTAAGACGGTGACGTCGACCTTGTCGTAGTACTTGTCGGGCAGCGCGAACGCGATCTTCTGCACCAGCGCGATCGCCTCGAAGTGATTGAGATTCATCTTCCAGTTGCCGGCGATCAGCGGCTTGCGGCTCACGCGTCTCCTCCACTTGGTTGCGGCTCCCCGAGCACCTCGATGCCCGGCAGCGTCTTGCCCTCAAGGTATTCCAGCGACGCGCCCCCGCCGGTGGAGATGTGCGAGAAGTCGGCCTCGGGGATGCCCAGGGCGCGCACCGCGGCGGCGGAGTCGCCGCCGCCCACCACACTGAACGCGCCCTTGCCGGTGGCCGCGGCGATGGCCTCGGCGACGCCCCTGGTGCCCGTGGCGAACGCCGGGAACTCGAACACGCCCATGGGGCCGTTCCAGAAGACGGTGCGGGCGTTGGACAGCAGGGCCGCGAATCGCTTCACCGATTCCGGCCCGATGTCCAGCCCGATCACGTCGTCCCCGATGGCGTCGGCCGCCACCGTCTGCGACGGCGAGTCGGCGGCGAACCGCTCGGCCACCACGACGTCGCGCGGCAGCCGCAGCACGTCGACGTAGGTGTCCAGCAGCCGGCGGCAGGTTTCCACCATCTCCTCTTCGAGCAGCGAATTCCCCACCGAAAAGCCTTGTGCGGCAAGGAATGTGAAGCACATTCCGCCGCCGATCACGATGCTGTCGGCCTTGGTCGCCAACGATTCGATAACGCCGAGCTTGTCGGACACCTTCGACCCGCCGAGCACGACGGCGTAGGGCCGCTCGGTGGAGCTGGTCAGCTGCTCCAAGACCGCGATCTCCTCGGCCACCAGCTTGCCCGCGTAGTGCGGCAGCAGCGTGGCCACGTCGTACACCGAGGCCTGCTTGCGGTGCACGACGCCGAAACCGTCGGAGACGAAAGCGCCTCCGGGCGAGACCAATTCAGCGAGTTCGCGGGCGAGCGCGATTCGCTCCCCGTCGTCCTTGCTGGTTTCGCGCGGATCGAAGCGGATGTTCTCCAGCAGCAGGACGTCGCCGTCCGTGAGCCCCTCGGCCCGGGCCAGCGCGTCACCGCCGACGACATCGCCGGCGAGCTGCACGTGCCGGCCGAGCTGCTCGCCGAGCGCCGCGGCGACCGGCGCCAGCGACAACTTCGGGTCCGGCCCGTTCTTCGGCCGACCGAGGTGCGCGGCGATCACCACCTTGGCCCCGGCGTCGACGAGCGCCTGCAACGTCGGCACCGATGCGGTGATCCGGCCGGGGTCGGTGATCGCGCCCTCTTCGTCGAGCGGGACGTTCAGATCGGAGCGCACCAGCACGCCTCGACCCGAAACCCCTTCGGCCAGCAGGTCTTCGAGTGTAGGAACGGCCACGACGACTACAGCGACTTGCCGACCAGCGCGACGAGGTCGATGAGGCGGTTGGAGTAGCCCCACTCGTTGTCGTACCAGGACACCACCTTGGCCTGGTTGTCGATCACCTTGGTCAGCCCGGAGTCGAAGATCGAGCTGTGCGGGTCGGTGACGATGTCGCTGGACACGATCGGGGCGTCGTAGTACTTCAGGATGCCCTTCAGCCTGCCCTCGGCGGCGGCCTTGAAGACCGCGTTGATCTCGTCGGCCCCGGCCGGCTTTGCCAGTTCGACGGTCAGGTCGGTCACCGAGCCGGTGGGGATCGGCACCCGCAGCGCGTAGCCGTCGAGCTTGCCCTTCAGCTCGGGCATCACCAGGCCGATGGCCTTGGCCGCACCCGTCGAGGTCGGCACGATGTTCAGCGCCGCGGCGCGCGCCCGGCGCAGGTCCTTGTGCGGCCCGTCCTGCAGGTTCTGGTCCTGCGTGTAGGCGTGGATGGTGGTCATCAGGCCCTTGACGATGCCGAACTCGTCCTGCAGCACCTTGGTGACCGGCGCCAGACAGTTCGTGGTGCACGACGCGTTGGAGATGATGTTCTGGCTGCCGTCGTACTTGTCGTCGTTGACGCCCAGGACGATCGTGATGTCCTCGTCGGTGGCCGGAGCGGAGATGATCACCTTCTTGGCGCCGGCGTCAAGGTGGCCCCTGGCCTTGGCCGCGTTGGTGAAGATGCCGGTGGACTCCACCACCACGTCGACGCCCAGGTCGCCCCAGGGCAACGCCGCCGGGCCCTCTTTGACCTCCAACGCCTTGATCTTGGCGCTGCCAACGACGATCGTGTCCTCACCTTCGAGGCTGACGTCGTAGGGCAGCCGGCCCAGGATGGAGTCGAACTTCAGCAGGTGCGCCAGGCTGGCGTTGTCGGTGAGGTCGTTGACCGCCACCACCTCGATGTCGGCGCCGCCCTGCTCCTGTTGAGCCAGCAGGGCCCGGTAGAAGTTGCGTCCGATTCGACCGAAGCCGTTGATACCTACTCGGACCGTCACTGATCTCTCCCTGTCTTCTGATGTCTCTAGAGCCGCTGAATACGCGCTCGTGGTCAGCCTAGATGAGCAACACGCGCGGTCGCCGCCCCGGTTCCCGCGGAGTATGTGACGTCAGTCGCGGCGCGTCTTCCGCAGCCACCTCAGGGCCGACTCGGCGGCGTGATAGCCGCAGAGGCCGTGGACGCCGGCGCCCGGCGGAGTGGACTGCGAACACAGGTACACGCCGGGCACCCCGATCGCGTAGGGGTCCACGGCGATGCGCGGGCGGAAGATGACCTGCAGCCCGTCGTTGGCGCCGCCGATGATGTCGCCGCCGATGAAGTTGGCGTTGTAGGCCTGCAGTTCGGCGGGCCCCTTGCTGACCGTCGCCAGGACGCGGTCGCGAAAGCCGGGGGCGAACCGCTCGATCTGGGCGACCACGGCGGCGGTGGCGTCGCCGTCATAGCCGAACGGCACGTGCGCGTACGCCCAGATGGGGTTGATGTTGCCCGCCGAGCGCGACGGGTCGGCCCGGTATTGCTGCCCGATCAGCACGAAGGGGCGGTCCACCATCTTGCCCTGTGCGCGTTGGCGTTCGGTGTCCGCGGTCTCGGCGAACGTGCCGCCGAGGTGCACGGTCCCGGCGCGGGCGCAGTCCGGGTTCGTCCACGGCATGTCGCCCTCGATGGCGAAGTCGACCTTGAACGCCGACGAGCCCTCGCGGTAGCGGCGGTACGACCGCCGGATCCGGCCCGGCATGGCGTCGCCGTAGAGCGCGAGGGCCGCCGCCGGGCTGAGGTCGAGCATCACGATGTCGGCGTCCGGAATGTCCTTGCGGCTCGCGACGGTCACCCCGGTGGCCACCGCGCCGCCGTGCTCCTGCAGCGCGGCCGAAAGCGCTCGGCTGATCGACCCGGACCCGCCTTCGGCGACGGGCCAGCCGTAGCGGTGGCCGCTGGCCAGGATCATCAGCCCAAGCGACGCGGTCAGCGGGCGGTCCAGCCGGGTGTAGACATGGGCGGCGGCGCCGCCGAACAGCGCGCGCGCCTGCTCGGTGCGAAACCAGCGGGCCATGGTGGTGGCCGGCAGCAGCGCCCGCGGCCCGAAGCCGGCCAGGCGAAGCGGGTGACGCGGGATCCCCAGCACCGGGCCCATGAGATCCTCGGCCAGCTCGTCGAATCCCGCCGCCAGGTCGCCGATCGCCCGCCTCCAGCGGGGGCCGTCGGGCCCCATGCGGGCCACCGTCTCGTCGATCGAGTGGTGCAGCACGCCGGCGCTGCCGTCGTCGAGCGGGTGCGCGCAGTCGATCTCCGGCCACTTCCACCGCAGCCCGTAGCGCTGCAGGTCGATCTCCTTCCACAGCGGCGAACCGACGCCCAGCGGGTGAAACGCCGAGCAGTGGTCGTGGATCACGCCGGGTCTCGTCAGTTCGCCCGAGCGGGCTCCCCCGCCGACGGTGTCGCGCGCCTCGAGCACCTGGACGTCGATGCCGTGCCGAGCGAGGTGGATCGCCGCGGCGAGGCCGTTGGGGCCCGCGCCGACCACCACCGCTCGGGTCATCGAGCGCTGCGCCGCGAGCGGTCGCCGCGGCCGATCACATGCACGGGCAACTCGTCACCGGGCTCCGGCCACGGCTGGCGGGTGAGCATGTCCTCGACGTTGACATAGCCTTCCTCGATCAGTCCAGCCTTGGCGTCGAAGATGCGGTACCACTGCTTCTGGATGTGGATGGGCTGTCCCTCGAGGACGATCACCCGGACGTCGCCGTCGGAGAAATGGCAACGGCGCTGCACGGCTTCGAGCAGCTGTTCGTTGTGCAGGTGTCCCTCTCCGAAGTTCCAGCCGACGAGCGGCCCGGCGACGATCTCGCCCTCGCGGATCTTGTAATTGGCTTCGTCGGCCTCTCCCCCCAAGGCGCGAGGCACCAGGGCGTTGAGCGCGCGGCCGTGCAGGTGCATGGCCCGGAAGGCGGCGGTCTTGTCCGCCATGATCTCCGCGGTCTCGGGGTCGTAAAGCCGGGCCAGCTGGTTGACGACGAGGGCGGAGCTCTTTACGATCTCGGCGTCGATCTTTTCCTCCGCACCGGTGCGGAAGCACCACACGCTGGACGCCCAGTTGCCGGCGTAGTACCTCATCGCGGGCAGGAACGAAATCTTCTTGGGGAACATGTTTCCCGCGATCACGAATGCCGCGGCGGCAAGGACGAGGGCCCACAGCAGCGGCGAACGCAAATCGGTGGCCCGGATCGAGGCGTAGTGCCCGAACAGATAGAAGAGCGAGAAGATGAAGAAGACGTTCCACTCCAACGGAACTCCCATCGGGAGGTTGGAAATGATGTTGAGGTGGAAGATCACCATGAATCCGATCAGGAACCACCGCCACGGGTGATCGCCGGCGAAGAAGACCAGCACCGTCGGAACCACGAATTCGGCTGTGGTGCCGCCGACGTGGGCCATCATCTTCGGCAACCAGGTGGGACGCAGATCGTTGATGTGGTCGCGGTACAGCATGTGCTTGATCGGTTTGAACAGTTTGGGCCGCAGCAGCGCGTTATTGCTCGTCATCACCGACACCACATACGGGAAGTGGTGGTTGAGCTTGGATGTTGCGGCGCCCCACCACAACAACAGCATGATGAGCTTGTATGCCGCGATCTGATCGGTGAACGGAAAGAAGAACACGAACAGCTTGAGCCAGTAGTGCTCGCCACGCGCGGCCAGGAAAATCGTCTTGTCGCGCAGGCCCAGTACCGCCAGCGCGACGATCGTCGGGATCACGCGGACGGGGTCGATCAGGCCAACGTCGCCGGACGCGGTGACCGGCCCGCCGTGGCCGGGCGACAACAGCGCCCACACCCCTCCGGCCAAAACGATTGCGTACAGCGCAACGTCGACGACGGTGCGGCTGTCACCGGCGGTGAACGGCACCTTCCCGGGCCACGCCGGCAGCCGAATCGTGTTGGGCCGCAGCCAATACAAGATTCCGCCGATCGGCGGCACGAACCGTCCGGTCAGCGGCCCGGACCCACAACCCAGCCCCATCACCTCGAACAGCAGCGTGAAGACGATGACCTTCTGGTAGACGATCGGCTGCGTCCACCAGTCGGCGATCCGGCCGAGCCCGCCGAGGCCCGGGGTCAGCGAGATGATCGCGGCGGGGACGGC
>NZ_LZJB01000105.1:0-13122 GCF_001666895.1 Mycobacterium sp. E3298 | reverse complement strand
CCGCGCGGGCGGCGGTCGCCGACCTGTTCAACGTGGACCCGGCCGGCGTCGTGCTGGGGGCCGACCGGGCGATCTTGCTCTCGGCGCTGGCTGAGGCGTCGTCGTCTCGGGCCGGACTGGGCTACGAGGTGATCGTCAGCCGCCTGGACGACGAAGCGAACATCGCCCCGTGGCTGCGCGCGGCGCACCGCTATGGCGCCAAGGTGAAGTGGGCCGAGATCGACATCGAGACCGGCGAGCTGCCGACCTGGCAGTGGGAGGGCCTGATCGGGAAGTCGACCAGGCTGGTGGCCGTCGCCTCCGCGTCCGCCGCGCTGGGCACCGTCACCGACCTGCGGGCGATGACCAAGCTGGTGCACGACGTCGGCGGGCTGGTGGTGGTCGATCATTCCGCCGCTGCGCCGTACCGGTTGCTCGACGTGAAGGAGACCGACGCCGACGTGGTCGCGGTGAACGCCCTGGCGTGGGGCGGCCCGCCGATCGGCGCGGTGGTGTTCCGTGACCCGGCGCTGCTGAGTTCGTTCGGCTCCATCTCCACCGATCCGAAGGCCACTGGCGCGGCGCGGCTCGAGATCGGCGCGCACCAGTTCGGTCTGCTGGCCGGGGTGGTCGCCAGCATCGAGTATCTGGCGGCGCTCGACGAGTCCGCCCGCGGCAGCCGGCGCGAGCGTCTGTCGGTGTCGATGCAATCGGCCGGCTTGTACATGAACCGGATCTTCGATTACCTCATGGTGGCGCTGCGCTCGCTGCCGCTGGTCATGGTGATCGGCCGTCCGGAGGTGCGGATACCGGTGGTCAGCTTCGCCCTGAACGGCGTGCCCGCCGAGCGGGTGGTGCAGCGGCTGGCGGACAACGGGATTCTGGCCGTCACGTGCGAGAACTCCCGCGCGCTCGACGTGTTGGGCGTCAACGACATCGGCGGCGCCGTCACCATCGGGCTGGCGCACTACTCGACGACGGCCGAGGTCGACCAGCTGGTGCGCGCCCTGGCGTCCCTCGGCTAGCCTCGCTTCCCTCCCGGGTTTTCCTGCCGGGCTCGCGAGTGCGGCTACGGCTTTCCGTGTGCGCTCATGGCGCGAATTCCGCGGAAACGGCGCCCTCACAGCACACTCGAAGCCCTCAACGCACGCTCGACGGGCCGGGCTGGGTACCGCGACCGCCGGCTAGACCGTGAGCACGACCTTCCCGGTCACCTTGCTCGCGGTCAGCTGTTGATGTGCCTCCCCGGCCTGCTGGATGGGCAGGCGGGCGCCGATGATCGGGCGGACGCGGCCCTCGGCGATCATCGGCCACACCGACCCGATCACCGCCTGCACGATCTCCGTCTTGCTGTTGGGTCCGGTGACCGGCCGGGCGCGCAGCGTGGTGCCGATGACCCGGGCACGCTTCATCAACAGCTTGCCGATATTGAGCTCGCCCTTGATGCCACCCTGCATGCCGATGATGACCAGCTGCCCGTCGGTGGCCAGGGCGTCGATGTTGCGGTCCAGGTAGGCGGCGCCCATGATGTCGAAAATCACGTCGGCGCCGCCGCTTTCCCGGAGCCGCTCGACGAAGTCCTCGTCGCGGTAGTTGATCGTGATCTCGGCGCCCAGCTCGCGGCAGAATTCGAGCTTCTCCGCCGAACCGGCCGTGACGGCCACCCGCGCGCCCAGCGCGCGAGCGACCTGGATCGCGTGGGTCCCGATGCCGCTGGCGCCGCCGTGCATCAGCAGCAGCTGGCCCTTGCCCAAATGGGCCGTCAGCACCAGGTTCGACCACACCGTGCAGGCCACCTCCGGCAGCCCCGCGGCGTCGATGAGGTCGACACGAGAGGGAATCGGCATCACCTGACCGGCGGGCACGGCGACGTACTCGGCGTATCCGCCGCCGGCCAGCAGCGCGCAAACCTCTTGTCCCGCAGACCAATCAGTGACGCCCTCGCCGGCTTCGGCGACGACGCCGGACACCTCCATGCCGATGATTTCGCTGGCCCCCGGCGGGGGCGGATACTTGCCCGCCGCCTGCAGCACGTCCGCCCGGTTCACGCCGGCCGCGGCGACCTTGATCAGCACCTCGCCGGGCCCGGCGGACACGTCGGGCACCTCTTGCCAGGAGAGCTCATCGGGGGATTCGGCGACGATTGCGCGCATGGTGGCCACGCTACCGAGTCCCGCTACCCTTATCTGCGGTGGCGTGGCAGAGCGGCCTAATGCACTCGCCTTGAAAGCGAGAGACGGCTAACACCGTCCGGGGGTTCAAATCCCTCCGCCACCGCGCATGTCAGTCGTGGGCTAATGCAGCGTCGGCGCGTAGCGAAGCAGGGCACCGACACCGTTGGCCGGGGCGATCCGCTCATCGGTGCGCACCAGCGCCGCGCCGACGGAGATCGCGAACACCGGCAGGGCCTCGTCGGCGCGCAGCGTCTTCGCCGGGGCCGCACCCTGTTCGGACAGCACGTTTTCGTTGGGGGCCACTGTCGTCAGGTCCGCGTCGGCGACGACGGTGGCGTCACCGATGTCACCGACGATCAACGTGTCGACCGCGCCCTGGCGCAGGGCCGAGCAGACCGCGTCCAGCCCCTCGGCGGCCAGCCCGGACTGCCGGCCCACCTCGGCGGTGAAACGCTCGGCGGCAGCGTCGATCACGTCCAGATGCCGCCGCAGGCACGCGGCTTCGATGGCCCGCTGCAACTCGTCGGCGTCATGGCCGCTGTGGCGCGCGCCGACCTGCAACTGCTCGGCGTGCCGGCTGATCCGCTCGGGCAGTTCGGCGAGCAGGTCCGACTGCGAGCTGACCTCGCCGACGATCAGGACGAGGTCGAGGTTCGCCGCGTCGACGAGTTCCCCGATCCGGTCGGCCACCGCGCGCATGTTCTTGCGGGCGGCCTCGTCGGTGCGCAGCTGAGGATCCCCGTAACCGGCGGTTTCCGCCCCGCTCGCGTGGTGGACGGGGAACCCGCCACCGTCGACGGTCTCGGAGCGTAGCGCGCCGCCGACCTTGCGGGTGATGTCGGCGCCCGTGTGGTCGACCTCCACCAACAGATAGTCGGGTTGATGGAAGCCGTGCTCGACAATCGGCATGACGTAAGGCAATTCGGAGACCCGCACGATCTGCTGCGACGGTGGCCGCAGCAGGTGTTCGTTCAGCAGCACGCCGTCGGCGCCGGCCACAACGGCGCGGCCGCTGCGCCCGATCGGCGGCCGCAGGTCCATCACCGCGCGCCCGATCTCGTCGACCACCTCCTCGGCGGCGCCCCGCGTTTCGAGGTCCTCCTTCAACGCCCGCCACTTGAGCTCGAGCTGAGCCTCGGCGTCGTGGGTGTCATGCGAGTCGTCGAAGTAGACCGATGCGAACGGCCCTGAGGCGTCGAGCAACTTGCGGAAGCGGTCAGAGTCCATGCCTTGCCGGGTGCCCCGCCGATCGGGCGGCAAACACTAGTAGCTGCGATCGCCTTCGCTGTTGTCGAAGAAGCGCCACTCGCCGTCGGCCTCGACCTCCATGCGCCAGCCGAGTTCGTTGCCCTCGACTGCCTCGTCGGCGAACCAGGCGTGCGCTTTGTCGGCGCTTTCGATGTCCTTGGTCGCGACGACGTCGCCCTTGGGGTTGAGCACTCGGTAGGTAGCCATTCGGGCAGTGTTCCCACCCGGGGGCGCCCTCAATCGGTGGGGATTTCGGCGGTGATCGTGTCCAGCAAGGCGGTGTAGCGCTTCGCTTCCGGGTCACGTCCGGGTTTGCCGCTGCTGACGACGCCGGCCGCCAGACCCCGCGCCGGGTCGGCCCAGATCGCGATGTTGACCAGCCCGAGATTGCCGAATGCGTTGGGGGCGTTGCGGCCGAACGGTCCCCAACGGTCGGTCCCGAGGATGAAGCCGGTGCCCCACCGGGCGGGCTGCAGCCCCACCGCGAAATCCGGTCGCAGCCGCCGGCATTGCTTGATGGCGCCGTACATCGTCTCGGGGCTGATCACCCGGACCCCGTCGAGATTGCCTCCGCGACGCCAGATTTCGGCGAACCGCGACATTTCGTGCGCGGTCGAGACGGTGTTGGACGATGGGATGATGGTGGTGAGGAACAACGGCGTGTTCGTGATCGGAATCATCTCGTGCACGGTTCCGCCGATCGCCTTGCGGAAGATCTGGGCGACCACCGGCGGCAACGGACGCCCGGTCGCGTGACTCGGCGCGACCAACGGCAGGTCTTCCTGGGAGACGCCGAAGTTGGTCCAGCGAAAACCGAGCGGGTCGAGAATCTCGGTGGCGAGGATCTCGCGAATCTCCTTGCCGGTAGCCGCAAAAACGAGCTCGCGCACCAGCGGGCCCCAGGTCAGCGCGTGATAGATGTGCACCAGGCCCGGCCGGTACAGCGGGCGCAGCTCGCCCAGCTTCTGCTGCGCGTACTCGTGGTCGTCGGCCCGTTTGACGTCGGGTTTGGCGCCGGTGGGGAACGGCAGCCCCGCGCTGTGCGTCATGACGTGCCGGATGGTGATGCGGTCCTTGCCGTGACTGGTGAACGTGGGGATGTAGTCGCACACCCGGTCGTCGAGGGAGAAGACACCGCGCTCCACGAGCATGTGGATCACGGTCGCCGCCATCCCCTTGGCCGCCGAGTACACGCAGAACGGCGTGTCGGGTGTCACGGGGATCTTTTCGGCGTCGGGCGGGTCGCTCGGGGCATTGCCCCAGCCGTGGCCGATCGCGCGGTTGAGCACGACGCGTCCGTGCCGGCGGATGCACAGCTGGATGGCGGGGTGAAGGCCGCCCTGGTACCAGTGCCGGGCGGCCGCCCAGATGCGGTCGACGGCGACGCTGTCGATTTCGGAGTGGTCTTCCTCGCCGATCGCCGTCACGGCGTCCAAGTCAGCCGGGAGGCGGATCTTGCCGTCAGGTGTCGTCACCCCAGCGAGGGTACGTGCCTCACTCGCCCGTGAACTGCGGCGGCCGCTTCTCGAATGTCGCCGCGATGCCCTCGGTCAGGTCCTTCGAGGGCAGGAAGGCGGCGTTCCAGGCGGCGACGTAGCGCAGGCTCTCCGAGACTGCGGCGACGCGCTGCTGATCGAGAACGTCCTTGACGCCGTGGACGGTCAGCGGCGGGTTGGCCGCGATTTCCGCGGCGGTGGCGTGCGCCGCGGCCAGGGTCGCCTCGGGGTCGTCGTACACGTCGTTGACCAGGCCGATCTTCTCGGCCCGGGCTGCGTCGATGTCCTTACCGGTCAGCGCGAGTTCGCGCAGATGCCCGTCGCTCAGGATGTAGGGGAGGCGGGCCAGGCTGCCGACGTCGGCGACGATGGCCAGCTTGACCTCGCGCACCGAGAACTTGGCGTCGGCGCTCGCGTAGCGGATGTCGACCGCGGAGATCAGGTCGACCCCACCGCCGATGCACCAGCCGTGCACCGAAGCGATGGTCGGGGTGCGGCAATCCGCGACCGCGGTGATCGCGCCCTGCATCCGCTTGACCTCGCGATGGAAGACCGTTCGCGGGCCGGCCAGCGCGTCCCCGGACAGCAGCGGGGTGAACGAGCCGCCCATCGCGGGCACGTCCAAGCCGTAGCTGAAGTTCTTGCCCGAACCGGTCAGCACGATCGCGCGCACCTCGGGGTCGGCGTCGAGCGCCGCGAACAGCTCCGGCATCTCGGACCAGAACGCCGGGCCCATCGCGTTGCCCTTGCCCGGCCCGATCAGCGTCACCTGCGCGACGTTGTCTTTCGTCTCCACCGTGACGGATTCGTATGCTTGCGCCATATCGAGACCGTAGCGTGGCAAATATGGCTCCTGATTTGCGGCCCGGCCCCGATTCCCCGCCCACCGACGAACTGCACAGCGCCGAGGACACGTTGGGGGTGCTGCAGCGGGTGTTGCACACGATCGCGGCCGACGACCTGAGCCGCCAGACGCCGTGCGCGGAGTTCGACGTCGCGCGGCTGACCGGTCATCTGCTGGGCTCGATCACGGCGCTGGGCGGCATGGTCGACGCGGAGATTCCCGACCGCGACGAAAGCGATTCCGTGGAAGGGCAGGTGGTCACCGCGGCCCGGCCGGCGCTGGACGCCTGGCACCGTCACGGCCTGGACGGGACGGTCCCGTTCGGCAAGGGCGAGATGCTCGCCAAGAACGCGTGTGCCGTCTTGTCGATCGAATTCCTGGTCCACGCCTGGGATTACGCCGTCGCCGTGGGACACGAGATCAACGCGCCCGAGCCGTTGTCCGAGTATGTCTTGGGGCTGGCGCGCGAGGTCATCAAGCCGGAGTTCCGCGGTGGCGCCGGGTTCGACGACCCGGTCGACGTGCCCGAGGATGCGGGCGCGCTCGAGCAGTTGGTCGCGTTCACCGGCCGCAACCCGGCCCGTTGACTCCTGGCTTGTGGGCCCCAATATGCGGCCAGGGCGGCCCCTCGCGGCGTGTCGCCGCCCTAGACGCACGCTCGAAGCCGTGAGCGCACACGGGCTGCGAATGTGCGGCCAGCCGCAAACTCGAAGGCCGAGCCGTTAGACCCGTTCGAGGTAGAAGTAGTAATACCGGCCGTTGTCGCGGACGCCCTTGCCGTTCATGATGCCCATCACGGCGTCGTCGTCGATCTTCTTGAAGTGGTCGTGCACGGGCTGGCCGTCGTAAACCATGGTCGCGGTGACCTCACCGCGGAACTCTTCGAGCCACAGGCTGGCCTCGCCTTTGCCCATCTCCACGTTCGAGAACTTGTTGCCGTCGGCGTCGAGGCAGACGAGCGGCTGAACGTCGCGGGCCGACTTGAACGTCTTGCCGAACCAGCCGGCCTTCTCCAGCTGGCCGTTCATCCTGTGACCGGTGCGGAACTCGCCGCCCTTCCACTCGCCCAGCATCCCGTCGATCGTCGCCGGCTCGAGGCCGGCCCAGAAGTCGTCGAGCTCGGTGTCGGGAATCTCGCCGCCGCGCTCCTTGAACTCGGTGAACAGTTTGCGCGCCAAGTCCAATGGACCACTCCTTACGGTTCGATGCGGGAAATCCACTCGCAGGCGAAGTGCAACAGGACGTCATTCTCCTCCACCGCGCCGATGGTGACGCGCACCCCCTCGCCCGCGAACGGCCGCACCACCAGGCGCGCGTCGGCGGCCTGCTCGGTGAAGTCCGCGGTCCGGGCGCCCAGCGGCAGCCAGACGAAGTTGGCCTGCGACGTCGGCAGCGTGAACCCGGCGTCGCGCAGCGCCGCGCTGACGCGGGTGCGCTCGGCGACCAGCGCGTCGGTGCGGGCCGCCAGTTCGCCGGCTGCCTCCAGCGAGGCGATCGCGGCCGCCTGTCCGACGTTGGTCACGGCGAACGGCATGACGACCTTGTCCAGCGCGGTGATCAGGTCGGGGTGGCCGACCGCGTACCCGACGCGCAGGCCCGCCAGCCCGTAGGCCTTCGAAAACGTCCGCAGCACAACGACATTGCTGCGGGACAGGGCCAGCTCCAAGCTATTGGGCAGCATGCCGTCGCGGATGTATTCGACGTAGGCCTCGTCGATGGCGATCAGGATGTGCGGGGGCACAGCCTCGACGAAGCGGGCCAGGTCGCCGGGGTCGACGACCGTCGATGTCGGATTGTTCGGGTTGCACACGAAGATCAGCCGGGTGCGGTCGGTGATCGCGGCGAGCATCACGTCGAGGTCGTGGGTGTGGTCGGTCAGCGGCACCTTGACCGCCGTCGCACCGGACACCTGAACGATCGGCAGGTAGCACTCGAAGCTGCGCCAGCCCATCATCACCTCGTCGCCGGCGGCGGCGGTGATTTGCACCAGCTGCTGGCACAGGGTGACCGAACCGCTGCCGACCGCAATGTGCTCGGGCGCGACGTCGGATCCCAGGTGCATGGCCAACGCGGCCTTGAGGTCCACACAGGCGTTGTCCGGGTAGCGGTTGACGACGGCAACCGCGCGCTCGATCGCCGCGTGCACGCTGGGCAGCGGGCCGTGCACGGTCTCGTTGCTGGCCAGTTTGATGGAGCCGGGCACGTTCTTGCCGGGCACATAGACTGGCAGTCCGGCCAGTTCGGGACGCAAGCGAGCAGTCACTTCGACAGTTTATGTCGCAAATGTGTACGCTATGGCCGGTTCCGCGAGACCGGGAAGGGGTCGGGTACCCTCAAACAGTCCAAGGGAGGCGTGCCAGAGCGGCCGAATGGGGCTCACTGCTAATGAGTTGTCCCCCTCAAAGGGGACCGGAGGTTCAAATCCTCTCGCCTCCGCCAAGGAACACGACGCAAGACAATTGAAGACTGGCGCCCGTAGCTCAACGGATAGAGCATCTGACTACGGATCAGAAGGTTAGGGGTTCGAATCCCTTCGGGCGCGCTCTTGAAACATCGGTTCGGCTGCCTCATCTGCTTAAGTCGACGGTGTGACGTCCTACGTGCGCCTTGTCCGCGACACCGTCGCGGTGCGGCTCCTAATCGCGGTGCTCGCCGGAACGGCGGTCGCCGTCGCGATCGGTGAGGCCGTCGGGTGGAGGTTCGCCCTCCTCGGCTGGGTGGTCGCCGCAGCGGTTTACGTCGCGTGGAGCTGGCTGATCATCGCCCCGATGGATGCCGAACGCACGGCTCGGCATGCCACCCGCGAGGATGCGACGCGGTTGCTGGCAGACGTGGTCGTCGTCTCCGCGAGCCTGGGAAGTCTCGGAGGGGTCGGATACGTCGTCGCCGCGGGCACGCATTCGGGCGGCGAGTCCCTCGCGGCGGCCGGCGTCGGCGTGCTGGCCGTGGCGGCGTCGTGGTTCGCCGTGCACACGCTCTTCACCGCGCATTACGCGCGCCTCTACTACTCAGACGAGGTGGGCGGCATCGATTTTCACGACGCACACCCGCCGCGCTACCTCGACTTCGCCTACGTCGCGTTCACGGTCGGCATGACCTTTCAGGTTTCCGACACCGAGATCAACGCCTCTCGGGTGCGGGTAACCGTCTTGCGCCATGCGCTGCTGTCGTACCTCTTCGGCGCGGTAATCCTGGCGGTCACCATCAACCTGGTCGCCGGGTTGAGCGCCAAACTATGACGAGGGCTCGCCGCTAGCGCCCGCCGAACGGACCCCCGAAGGGGCCGCGGCGCGGCGGTACGGTCACGGTCTGCGTGACGGTGCTGGTCTCGGTGCTCGGCGACACCGTGACCGTGCTCGGCGGCTCCGTCGTCGTGGGCGTGGGGGTGTCGGTGCTCGGTGGCGGCGCCGTCTCGGTGACGGTCTCGGTCGGCGCGCCACCGCCGCCACCTCCGCCACCGCCGTGGTGCCGGGGCGGCTCTGTCGTCGTGGTGGGCACGGTGGTGGACGGAATGGTGGTCGTCGTGGTCGTGGTCGTGGTCGTCGTCGCGGGGCTGTGCGCGGGCGAACCGCCGACCAGCTTGACCACTGCGAACGCCACCAGCGCCAGCACGATCACCCCGATCGCGCCCGCCGCTACCAGCGCCGCCGGACGGCGATACCACGGCGTCGGCGGCTCGGGCTCGGGCGCCGGCTCGTCGTAATACCCGCCATACCGCGCGGCCTGGGTGGGCTCGGAGTAGTAGTCGGGTTCCTCGGGATAGGGCGGCACGAAGGGTGATGTTAGTGGATTAGCGCTCACCCTCGATGAGGCCCAGCGCGCGCTCGAACAGGTGGACCGTGGCGGCGTGCAACTGGTCGCCGACCTCTTTTTCGGCCTTGCCCGCGCAGGCCCGCGCGAGCGTCCCCTCGATGACGATGCCCAGCTTGAAGCAGGCCAGCACGGTGTACCAGGTGATATGCGACAGGTCGCGGGTGGTGTTGGCCGCGTAGCGCTCGAACAGCTCGCCGGTGCTGGCCAACCCGCCCTGGCCGCCCAGGGCGTGGCTGAACACGCTGGACCCATCGGGCTGGCGCCACGTGGCCAGCAGCCAGCCCAGGTCCAGCAGCGGGTCGCCGATCGTGCACATCTCCCAGTCGACGATCGCCACCACGTCCGGCCCGGTGTTGGAGAACATCACGTTGGCGGCGTGGTAGTCGCCGTGCATGATGCCCGGCGTCCAGGTGGTCGGCCGGTGGCGTTCCAGCCAGCCGGCAACGTCGTCGATCCCGGGGATGTCGGGCCCCGGATAGCCGTCGTACTCGCTGTAGGAGTCCAGCTCGGAAAGCCAGCGCGGCACCTGCCGTTCGAGGAAGCCCTCTGGCTTGCCGAAATCGGCCAGGCCCACCGCGACGTGATCGACGGCGCCCAACCGGGCCAGCGCATCGGCCATCGAGAGGCCCATGCCGTGGCGTACGGCCGGATCGCCCGCATGCAGGGGTGGCAGTCCTTCGCCGGCGTTGAAGCCGTCGACCGGGTCCATCAGGTAGAAGACGGCATCACCCAGCACGCCGGTGTCCTCGCAGGCGGCGATCAGGTGCGGGTGCGGGACATCGGAACCGGCCAGCGCGGCAAGCACTTTCGTCTCCCGCAGGATCACGCTGTTGCTGCGCGGACGCAGGTGGCGCGGCCCGCGCCGCAGCACGTAAGGGCGCCCGGCCCGGGTGAACCGCAGCATGACGTTCTGCGTGCCGCCGGTGACGGGGGAGACGTCCTCCAACGGGCCCTCGCCGAGTCCCTGTTCGGACATCCACGCCGCTACGGCGTCCAGGCTCACGCCATCCACGCGCGGCCCTTACCGATCGGGGCGAACACTTCCGTCATGCCAGCGCTCCTCTGCGACCCTGTGGGGCGTCTGGGAAAAAGCCTAGGTGACCGTTTGCAAGCGGCTTCGGGCGGCGCGGGCTGGAACAATAGTGTGCGCAACTAACTGACTCCCCCTTGGAAGGGAACTGGCGATGCCGCGTACCGACAACGATTCCTGGGACATCACCCAAAGCGTGGGAGCCACCGCGCTGGGCGTCGCCGCGGCGCGGGCCGCCGAGACCGAGAGCGCAGACCCGCTCATCGACGACCCGTTCGCGCGCGTGTTCGTGGACGCCGCGGGCGAGGGAATGTGGAGCATCTACGCCGATCCCAAGCTATTGGCAAAGGCCGTTGAACTCGAGCCGGAGGTGCGCTCGCGCATCCAGCTGATGATCGACTTCATGGCCACGCGGACAGCGTTTTTCGACGAGTTCTTCCTGGGCGCGGCCGACTCCGGTGTGCGGCAGGTGGTGATTTTGGCCGCCGGCCTGGATGCCCGCACCTGGCGGTTGCCCTGGCCCGACGGCACCGTCGTCTACGAGCTGGACCAGCCCAAGGTCCTGGAATTCAAGTCCAACACCCTGCGCGAGCACGGGGCCGAGCCGAATGCGCGGCTGGTGAACGTGCCGATCGATCTGCGGCAGGACTGGCCGAAGGCGCTGCAGGAAGCGGGCTTTGACCCGTCGAGGCCGGCCGCGTGGTCGGCCGAGGGCCTCGTGCGCTACCTGCCGGCGCAGGCCCAGGACCTGTTGTTCGAGCGCATTCATGCGTTGAGTGCGGCCGGAAGCTGGCTGGCCTCCAACGTCCCGGCTGCCGGTTTCACCGACCCCGAGGTCGTCCGGCGTCAGCGCGAGGACATGCAGCGAATGCGGGCCGCGGCCGCCAAACTGGTGGACTCCGAGATCACCGACTTCGACGACCTCTGGTACGCCGAAGAGCGCACCCCGGTCGATGGGTGGCTGCGCGAGCACGGCTGGGAGGTCAGCACCGCGACGTTCGCCGAGTTGATGGCCCGCTATAACCGGAGCATTCCGCACGACGCAGAGGCCACGATGCCGCCCACGCTCTACGTTTCCGCGCAGCGGCGCTGATCGTCAGGGCGCTCGACCGCTGAATCGCTCACGCCCGCAAGGCCGCTACGCTCGCCGGTGTGGTTGACCGACCCGCACGAGTGGGCGACGTGCACGAGATCGCCGGATCGATGCCGCACGTCCAGCGCCTGGAGGGGCCGAAGGGCAACGCCATCTATCAGGTCGGCGGCAAGTCATTCGTGTTCTTCCGGACGCCGCAGCCCGACGCCACCGATCCGGACACCGGTGAGCGCTATGCCGACGTGATCATGCTCTGGGTGGAGTCGGAGAGCGACAAGCTGGCGCTGACCCAGGATCCCGATTCCCCGTTCTTCACCACCGACCATTTCGACGGGCATCCGTCGGTGCTGGTGCGGGCTGCCCGATTGCCGGAAATTGGCAAGACGGAACTGGCCGAGCTGATCCAGGATGCGTGGCTTTCCCGCGCGTCGAAGAGGCGGGCCTCGGCATGGCTCGCCGGGCGTTAGTGCGGCGGGCTCCGCTGGCGCACCGCCGAATTCGCCCACGCGGAATGTTTAGACACAAGTCGAATGGGTAACTATCGTCCACGAGAAATTTTTCTCGACCACATTGGAGGTCACCATGCGTGGCAGCGGAATCATCGGCACGATTGCCCTGGTATGGCTGCTCATCGGGGTTTTTGCGGCATGGCAACGCGATTACTTCAAGGGTGACTCAACCAGTTGTGTCACGGCGGGAAACATCGCGTTGACCGTCATCGCGGGGCCTTTGAATTACGGGGGCGTCAACCCGAAAGTCAAGGACTGCCATGTTCCGCAGCCCAGTTCAATGCCTGCTGTCCTAGTGCCCCTTACCTAAAGGAGTCGTCATGATTGTCCTCGGCGTAATCCTGCTTATTCTCGGCTTTGTATTCAGCATCCCATTGCTGTGGGAGATCGGCGTCGTCGTGCTCGTCATCGGCGCAGTGTTGTGGATCATGGGCTCGATTGGCCGCCCGGTCGCCGGCCGGCGCTACTGGTATTAGCCACTTCGCCGGGAAACGGGATCGCGCGACTGCCGAGCAGTCGCGCGATCCCGTTCACAGGGCACACAAAGCTAGGCCATAGCGGCGGCTCAGCGCGGTGCGCATACTGGAACCTGTGACTCAGCCGCGAGCCTCCGTCGAGCGGGTCGTTATGTGTCGTGCCGATGGCAATCCGATCAATGTGTTGGTCGTGGACGACGAGTCGGTGCTGGCCGAGATGGTCTCGATGGCGTTGCGCTACGAGGGCTGGAACATCGCGACGGCCGGCGACGGGGCATCGGCTATCGCCGCCGCCCGTGCCCAGCGCCCGGACGTGGTCGTGCTCGATGTGATGCTTCCCGACATGAGCGGGCTCGACGTCCTACACAAGCTGCGCGAGGAAAACCCCCAGCTGCCGGTGTTGCTGTTGACGGCCAAGGACGCCGTGGAGGACCGCATCGCGGGGTTGACCGCCGGCGGC
>NZ_LZJB01000104.1:0-2003 GCF_001666895.1 Mycobacterium sp. E3298 | reverse complement strand
GATCGCGGCCACGGACCTGGGGATCGGGACGGGCCACTCGTCGGTGGGGGACCAGGAGAAGGCGCGCGCCATCCTGGGCGTCCCCGGGGACCGGCTGGTCGCCTTCCTGCTCGGCGTCGGGTATCCCGCCGACCGTCCGCTCACCCCGATCCGCAAGCCGAACCGGCGCCCCTTCGCCGAGGTGGTCCACCACGGGCGTTGGTGAGGCAAGCCGCCGTAGGCTCGTCACCGTGCACGACCACCGGGGCGACTACGGAATCGACGGCTCGTTTCACACCCTCTCCGTGCGCTTGCAGGCGATCGGTCTGGCCGCCCAAACCGCCGCGCTGGCCGGGTGGGCCGCGCTGAGCTGGGCGCGCGGCAAGCGGCTGACCGCCGCGCTGGCGGCGACGTCGGCGGCCGGAATCGCTTCGAGCGCAACCCTTTACGTTTACGCCACGCGGGTGGGCAAGTTCGTGGTGTGGGCGCGGGTGCTCGACGAGCTTCGGCTTACGGGCGACGAAACGGTGCTCGACCTCGGTTGCGGACGGGGGGCGGTGCTGCTGGCCGCGGCGAAGCGGTTGCCGCGGGGCCGCGCGATCGGGGTCGATCTGTGGCATGCCGACCAGACCGACAACTCCCCGGAGGCGACCCTGGCCAACGCGGCGTTGGAGAGCGTCGCCGATCGCGTCGAGGTGCGCACCGCCGACATGACCGCCCTGCCGTTCGCCGACGCGAGCGTCGACGTGATCGTCAGCAACCTGGCCATCCACAACATTCCGACGGGCGCGGGCCGGCGCAAGGCCCTCGACGAGGCGGTTCGGGTGCTGCGCCCGGGTGGCCGGCTGGCGATCGCGGACCTCTGGGAGACCCGTCAGCACGCCGCGCACCTACGGGAGCTGGGTTGGCGAAACGTGCGTCGCCGCAACCTCGGATGGCGCATGTACTACGGCGGTCCGTGGTTCGCCACCCGGTTGGTCACCGCGACGAAGCCGACGTGAGCGCCGGCGGTCCCGGAGGTACGCGCCCCCGGTCCCGGGCATGCTTGGGGGCTATGAACAGACATGAGATCACCGAGCAGATCGTCCTGGCGCGGCTGAGGCGCGGCCTGACGTGGCAGCAGCTGGCCGACGCCATCGGCAGGCCGGTGGTATGGACCACCGCGGCGCTGCTGGGTCAACACCCCATTCCCCCCGAGCCGGCACGGGTTCTCGTGGCGAAGCTCGGACTGGACGAGTCGGTGGTACCCGTGCTGGCGGCGCCGCCGATGCGTGGCGGGCTGCCGACCGCGGTGCCGACCGACCCGACCATCTACCGCTTCTACGAGGCCCTGCAGGTCTACGGCGGCGCCATCAAGGAGCTGATCCACGAACAGTTCGGCGACGGCATCATGAGCGCGATCAACTTCAGCGTCGACCTGCAGAAGAAGCCGCACCCGTCCGGTGATCGCGTCGTGGTGACCCTTGACGGGAAATTCCTTCCCTATCAATGGGTTTCGGCGGCGAACTGAATAACGCCTGCGACCGAACCGGTAGACCCCGCGCTTTCCGGCGGCGGCGCGGAACCGGTGAAGTGACGACGCTTCGCGCGCGTGTCACACTGGCGTCGAGGAGGCGAAGGGAACGCGGTGGCGGCCAGCAGCGGCCACCGCGTTCGCCGTTCAGCTCATCCTTCAGCATCGCGTTGGCCCAGCGCGCCCGCGCGCCTACAGGCCGAACTCGGCCTCGATGCCGTCGATCCCCGCGCGGATGGCCTTGAGCGCGTCGGCGCGGGCGCGCAGTTTCGTTGCGGCGTGGGCCTGCTGGCGCAGGCCGGCGAATTCGCGCGCGGCCTCCTCGGCGCGGCTCACCACCATCTCCGGCAGCACGATCTCGTCGACGAAGCCGGCGGCCAGCGCGGTCTCGCCGAAGAATGTCTTGGCCAGCCCGGCGGCCTGCTGGTACGCCGACTGCGTCAGCCGCAGCTTCATGATCTCCAGCGCGGCATACGGGATGACCATGCCGATCGCCACCTCGTTGGCCTGA
>NZ_LZJB01000103.1:0-3625 GCF_001666895.1 Mycobacterium sp. E3298 | reverse complement strand
CGGGTGGCGGCATCGCCAAGCGGACGATGACCAAGTCCGGTCCCCACGACCTCGAGTCCTTCCAGTCCGTGATCGACCTCAACCTGATCGCCACCTTCAACATCAGCCGGCTCGCGGCCGCGCACATGGCCAAGAACGAGCCGGAGGACGAGGAGCGCGGCGTCATCATCAACACCGCGTCGATCGCGGCGTTCGAGGGGCAGATCGGGCAGGTCGCCTACACCGCCGCCAAGGCCGGCGTCGCCGGCATGTGCCTGACCATGGCCCGGGACCTGGGCTCGCTGGGCATCCGGGTGCTGGCGATCGCGCCGAGCCTGTTCGCCACCGGTTTGACGCAGGGGATTCCGGACGAATTCGCGTCGGCGCTCACCAAGGACGCCGCCTTCCCCAAGCGCCTCGGCCGGCCGATCGAGTACGCCAAGCTGGTTGCGGCGATCGTCGAGAACCCGATGCTCAACGGCCAGTGCCTGCGGCTGGACGCGGGCCAGCGCTTCGCGCCCAAGTAGCCACCCCCACGGGTCGCCCTCCCCGCATTAAGTACACTCTTTAGGCAGCCGCCCCGCTTCCCCTCGAAGCGGGGCAGGCTACCCAGCCGGTAGCGAGGAGGGCCCCTCATGGGTATCGCACTGACCGACGACCACCGCGAACTCGCCGGGGTCGCCCGCGCGTTCCTGACCTCGCAGAAGGCCCGTTGGGCGGCGCGTTCGCTGCTCGACGCCGCGGAGGAATCCCGGCCGGCGTTCTGGCAGAACCTGGTCGAGCTGGGCTGGCTCGGCCTGCACATCGACGACGAGCACGGCGGATCCGGCTTCGGGCTGCCCGAACTCGTGGTGGTGGTCGAAGAACTCGGCCGGGCCGTAGCGCCGGGGCCGTTCGTGCCGACCGTGATCGCGTCGGCGGTGATCGCCAAAGATGGCAGCGCCGAACAGAAGTCGCGGCTGCTGCCCGGCTTGATCGACGGGACCGTCACCGCTGGAATCGGTCTGGACGGGGAGGTGCGCCTCAAGAACGGCGTCGCCGACGGTGACGCCGGGATCGTGCTGGGCGCCGGGCTGGCCGAGCTGTTGCTGATCGCCGCAGGCGAGGACGTGCTGCTGTTGGAGCGTGACCGTGCCGGCGTATCGGTCGAGGTGCCGAACAACTTCGACCCGACCCGGCGTTCCGGACGCGTGCGCCTGGAGAACGTCAACGTCGGCGCCGACGACATCCTGACCGGCGGGCGGGCTTCCGCGCTGGCCCGGGCCCGGACGTTGTTGGCCGCCGAGGCGGTGGGCGGCGCGACGGACTGCGTCGACGCCGCCGTGGACTATGCCAAGGTGCGGCAGCAATTCGGGCGCACCATCGCGACATTCCAAGCGGTGAAGCATCATTGCGCCAACATGCTGGTGGCGGCCGAATCGGGCGTCGCCGCGGTGTGGGACGCCTCGCGGGCGGCGTCCGAGGACGAGGACCAGTTCCGGCTCGCCGCCGCGGTGGCGGCGGCCCTGGCGTTCCCCGCCTATGCGCGCAACGCCGAGCTGAACATCCAGGTGCACGGCGGCATCGGCTTCACCTGGGAGCACGACGCGCATCTGCACCTGCGCCGCGCGCTGGTGGTTGCGGCGCTGTTCGGCGGTGACGCGCCGGCCCGGGATGTCTTCGAGCGCACCGCCGCAGGCGCCAAACGGGAGAACAGCCTGGACCTGCCTGCCGAGGCCGAGGAGCTGCGCACCCGGATCCGCGCCGACGCCGCCGAGATCGCCGCCCTGGACAAAGCGGCGCAGCGCGACAAGCTGATCGAGACGGGCTACGTCATGCCGCACTGGCCGAAGCCCTGGGGTCGCGCCGCCGACGCGGTGGAGCAGCTGGTCATCGAGGAGGAATTCCGCGCGGCCGGCATCAAGCGCCCCGACTACTCGATCACCGGCTGGGTGATCCTCACCCTGATCCAGCACGGAACCGATTGGCAGATCGAAAGATTCGTGGAGAAGGCGCTGCGCCAGGAAGAGATCTGGTGCCAGCTGTTCTCCGAGCCCGAGGCCGGCTCCGACGCGGCGTCCGTCAAGACCCGCGCCACCCGGGTGGACGGCGGTTGGAAGATCAACGGGCAGAAGGTCTGGACCAGCGGCGCGCAGTACTGCGCGCGCGGCCTGGCCACCGTGCGCACCGATCCGGACGCCCCCAAGCACGCCGGCATCACCACCGTCATCATCGACATGAAGGGCCCGGGCGTCGAGGTGCGCCCGCTGCGGCAGATCACCGGCGGCTCGGAGTTCAACGAGGTCTTCTTCAACGACGTCTTCGTCCCCGACGAGGACGTCGTCGGGGCGCCCAACTCCGGCTGGACCGTCGCCCGGGCGACGCTCGGCAACGAGCGGGTCAGCATCGGCGGCAGCGGGTCGTTCTACGAGGGATTGGCGCCCACCCTGGTCCAGCTCGCGCAGCAGTCGGACCGCCTGGCGGGAGCGCCGGTCCGGATCGGATCCTTCCTCGCCGACGACCATGCGCTGCGGCTGCTGAACCTGCGTCGCGCGGCCCGCAGCGTCGAGGGGGCCGGGCCCGGCCCGGAAGGCAACATCACCAAGCTGAAGCTGGCCGAGCACATGGTCGACGGGGCCGCGATCTGGGCGGTGCTGGCCGGCCCGGAGGTCGCACTCATGGATGGCCCCGGTGCGGTGGTGGGCAGGCTGGCGATGGGCGCACGCGGCATGGCGATCGCCGGCGGCACCTCGGAAGTCACCCGCAATCAGATCGCCGAGCGGATCCTCGGCATGCCGCGCGACCCGCTGATCAACTAGCTGCTCCGCTCAGGTGGGTGCGAACAGCGGAGCCCCGCCGCTGCCCCTGTCCGGCCGGATCGCGACGGGCATACCGCACGTGACCGAATCGGGTTCGCAGTCAACGACATTGGCGGCCACCCGCAGGCCCTCTTGTTCGGCGAGTTCGACGATGGCGATCACGTACGGAACCGGGATCTCCGGGTTGTACGGGTGGTGGTTCACCGTAAAGGTGAACACGGTGCCACGCCCGGAGACGGGCCGGGCGACCAGCGGGGCTTTGCACGTGCGGCATTCGCCGGCAGGCGGATGCACCCAGCGCGCGCAGTCCTCGCAGTATTCGATGAGCAGCGGCTCGTCCGGCACGACGAATACAGTACACTCAATTGATTCGATGGTCTGACGGGCGGTGTGCATGACGCAATTCGAGAAGGACGCGATCCTGTCCGGCATCGGCATCTCGCGGATCGGCCGGCGCACCGGCATCGCGGGCGTGGACCTGACCATGGAGGCGGTGCGGTCCGCCATCGAAGACGCCGGCTTGGCCCCCGCCGACATCGACGGCATCGCGACGCTGGGCGACACCCCCGCCGCAGAGGTCAACGCCCAACTGCGGATCGAAGCGGCCGATTGCGGATCCGGCTTCGGCACCGGCGGCTTGCTCAGCCCGGTGATGTCGGCGTGCCGCGCGGTCGCCGAACGTCGCGCCCGGCACGTGGTGGTGTACCGGACCATCCAAATGCTCGGCGGCACCGTCCCGGTGAAGCCGCAGGAGAACGCGCCCGCGCCGCCGCTGGCCCGGATGTTCGAGACGCCGGAGGGTGCGGAACGGCCCGCCGTGGGCGCGATGGACGACGTCAACGATCTGG
>NZ_LZJB01000102.1:0-8260 GCF_001666895.1 Mycobacterium sp. E3298 | reverse complement strand
GGCGGTCAGGATGTCGTAGTCGGCAATCTGGATCTGGAAGGAGGAGACCCCGGGCAGGGTCCCTGCGGGGGCACGGATTTCGGCGGGGTAGTTGGGCTGGGTCGCCAGGTCGTTACCGAAAAGCGCTGCCTCGGACGTGAACCGGTCGCCGGTGAGCTGCATGCCGTCGCCGGAGTCCCCGGCGAAGCGAATGACGACTTGTTCCAGGCGCTGACGGTCGGATCCGTTCCGGCGAGCGGCCCCTCCCCGGGACGACTCGTTGTGAGAATCAGACCCGGCTCCGCTGCCGTTCGGATCCACGTATCCGCCTTCCATTCGTTACCGGATAGGCACTTCGCTGGAGTTTTAGGTTACGCGCCAAAAGAGTGGCGTCCCGCGCCCTCAAGCTGTGTGTCACTGCAAGTACCAATTATGGCACTTCTCTAAGGGGTGTATGAGCGTCTCTGGTGCATTACAGATGAATGCTTCAGTGTAAAAAGCCGAAGTCAGGGCGGGAATGGTATGCCTCAGGTCAAAAACTGTGTTATTGGTCACGTCGGCGGGGCGCCGACACCGAGTTCCCTTGGCGCCGTTTCCGGCATCGCGACCAGGTACAAAATCAGGGCCGCCGCCGCGAGCGTTCCCAGGAAGGCGAAGGCGGCGTTGTAGCCGGCGGCCACCACGATCCAGCCCGCGACGAGGTTCGACACCGAGGCGCCGATCCCGGTCGCGGCGGTCACCGCGCCCAGGCTGACGTTGAACCGGCCGCTGCCGTGCGTGACGTCCTGGACTACGAGGGGAAACAGCGCCCCGAACACGCCGGCCCCGACGCCGTCCAGCAGTTGCACCCCGACCAACCAGTACGGGTTTGGCGACAGGGTGTAGAGGAATCCACGCGCGGCCAGGACCGCGAAACCGGTCAGGAAGATCGGCTTGCGTCCCCACGAATCGGCCTTGGCCCCGGCCAGATAGGCCACCGGCACCATGACCACCTGCGCGGCGACGATGCAGCCGGCCATCAGCGCCGTGCCGACGTCCCTGTTGTGCAGCGCCAGCAGCTGGCCTACCAGCGGCAGCATCGCCGCATTGGCGAAGTGGAAGGCGACGACGGTCGCGGCGAAGATCATCAGCCTGCGGTTGTGCAGCAATGCCGCCATCCGGGACGGCGTCTCGTGCGGGGCTCCCCGCACGTGGTCCATGCCCCGCGCGACGTCGTGGTCGATCGCGTCACCCGGAATCCTCAGCGCGGCAAGCACACTGGTGGCCGCCATGACCGCAAGCACCCAGAACACCACCACCGGCCCGAAAAAGTAGGCCAGACCGCCGGTGATGGCGGCGGCCGACGCGTTGCCCGCGTGGTTGAACGACTCGTTGCGCCCGATCCGGCGGGAGAAGAACCGGGGCCCCACGACGCCCAGCGTGATGGCGGCCAGCGCCGGGGCGAAGACCGAGCCGGCGATGCCGGTCACGGCTTGCAGCACCGAGATGGAGTACCGGCCGGGAAACAACGGCATGGCCAACGAACCGGCGGTGACGGTCAATGCGCCGCCGATGATCAGCGCCCGCTTGGCGGTGCTCCGGTCCACCAACGCGCCGGCCGGTGCCTGCGCGACGATCGCCCCGATCCCCCCGACCGCCATGACGAAGCCGATCGACGCCTGGTCCCAATGGTGAGCCAGCAGCAGATAAATCGAGAGATAGGGACCCAGCCCGTCACGCACGTCGGCGAGCAGGAAGTTGAGCAGGTCCAGCGCACGAGTAAGCCGGCGCGGTACGGGGCTGTCGGTCTCAGCGGCGGCCGGCATGGGGATCTAGTACCCAAATGCGCGGCCGGTCGACCGCAAGGCGTTAGGCGCTCTTGTCGCGGCGCTCGGTGCGTGACGGCTTGCGCGGCACGATCGTCGGCAGCACGTTGTCCTGCACGGTCTCCTTGGTCACCACGACCTTGGCGACGTCGTCGCGGCTCGGGATGTCATACATCACCGGCAGCAGGACCTCTTCCATGATGGCCCGCAGGCCGCGGGCGCCGGTGCCGCGGTGGATGGCCTGATCGGCGATCGCCTCCAGCGCGTCGTCGGTGAACTCAAGCTCGACGCCGTCCATCTCGAACAGCCGGGTGTACTGCTTGACCAGAGCGTTCTTCGGTTCGGACAGGATCTTGACCAGCGATTCGCGGTCCAGGTTGGTCACCGAGGCAACCACCGGCAACCGCCCGATGAACTCTGGGATCAGGCCGAACTTGATCAAGTCTTCGGGCATGACCTCGGCGAAGTGGTCGGTGGTGTCGATCTCCGCCTTCGAGCGCACCTCGGCGCCGAAGCCCAGGCCGCGCTTGCCGACGCGTTCGTAGATGATCTTCTCCAGGCCGGCGAACGCCCCAGCGACGATGAACAGCACGTTGGTCGTGTCGATCTGGATGAACTCCTGGTGCGGGTGCTTGCGGCCGCCCTGCGGGGGCACCGACGCCTGCGTGCCCTCCAGGATCTTCAGCAGCGCCTGCTGCACGCCCTCACCGGAGACGTCGCGGGTGATCGACGGGTTCTCGCTCTTGCGGGCGATCTTGTCCACCTCGTCGATGTAGATGATGCCGGTTTCGGCCCGCTTGACGTCGTAGTCGGCGGCCTGAATGAGTTTGAGCAGAATGTTTTCCACGTCCTCACCGACGTATCCGGCTTCGGTCAGCGCGGTGGCGTCGGCGATGGCGAACGGCACATTGAGCATCTTGGCGAGCGTCTGGGCCAGGTAGGTCTTGCCGCAGCCGGTGGGGCCGAGCATCAGGATGTTGGACTTGGTCAGCTCGACCGGCTCGTGCCGGGAGTCACGACCCTTCTCCCCCGCCTGGATCCGCTTGTAGTGGTTGTAGACGGCGACGGCCAGCGTCCGCTTGGCGGTGTCCTGCCCAATGACATAGCCCTCCAAGAACTCCCGGATTTCGACGGGCTTGGGCAGTTCGTCGAGTTTGACGTCGTCGGCGTCGGCGAGCTCCTCTTCGATGATCTCGTTGCAGAGGTCGATGCACTCATCGCAGATGTACACACCGGGACCAGCAATGAGCTTCTTGACCTGCTTTTGGCTCTTCCCGCAGAACGAGCACTTCAGCAGGTCACCGCCGTCTCCGATGCGCGCCATGGTGCTGAGGGCCTACTTCCTTTTCGCCGTTCGTCTAGCTGTGCCGCATGTATCCCCCGACGCTACCCGCTAGATCGGGCCCGACGCGACCATTAGGGCCGAATCGCGTCGGTGGTATTCATGCGTGTTCGTCTTGATGAAACATATAGCCAGACGGCGCCCGTCACTCGCGAAAGACGCGCTTTGCGTGTCTTTGGCGTGTCGCGGTCGTTACCCGACCGAGGCTGGTGCGCCGACCGATTCCCACTTCCGCTGGAGATGCCGGCCCCGGCGAAGCCCGGGCAGATCCCCAAGAAATCACCCTACAGTGGCCGGGTGGGATTGGCTCTGATCAGCGGATCGGTAGTGATCAGCGATGGTGGCTTGGCCACGGAGCTGCAGGCGCGCGGTCACGACCTCTCCGACGCATTGTGGTCGGCGAGGTTGTTGGCGGACGATCCCCGCGAGATCGTCGCCGTGCACGCCGGCTATTACCGGGCCGGCGCCGCGATCGCGACGACGGCGAGCTATCAGGCGTCGTTCGAGGGCTTCGCGTCCCGCGGGATCGACCGGGACGAGGCCGCCGAGCTGCTGCGCCGCAGCGTCGACCTGGCGAAGACCGCCCGTGACGAGGTGGGCGCCGGCGGGCTGCTCGTCGCCGCCTCGGTCGGGCCGTACGGCGCGACGCTGGCCGACGGATCGGAATACCGGGGGCGCTACGGGCTGTCGGTGGCGGCTTTGCGGCGATGGCACCGGCCCCGGCTGGAAGTGCTGGCCGACTCGGGCGCCGACCTGTTGGCGTGCGAGACCGTGCCCGACGTCGACGAGGCCGAGGCACTGGTCGACCTGGTCGCCTCGGTCGGCGCGCCGTCCTGGCTGAGCTACACCATCGATGGCACCAGGACCCGGGCCGGCCAACCGCTGGCGGAGGCGTTCGCGGTCGCCGCCGGGGTGCCGGAGATCGTCGCGGTCGGTGTCAACTGCTGTGCACCCGCGGACGTCCTGCCCGCGATCGAGATCGCCACGGCGGCGGCCGCCAAGCCGGTGATCGTCTACCCGAACAGCGGCGAGCGTTGGGACGGACGGGGCTGGGCGGGGCCGCGGACCTTCTCCGCGGCGCTCGCCACGCAATGGCTTGCGGCCGGGACGAGCATCATCGGTGGCTGCTGCCGGGTCGGGCCGGCCGACATCGCCGAGGTTCGCCGAGCGTGCTCTGAGGGCGGTAAATCGGCTGAAATCTCGCCATGAGAGCACGTTCGCCGAGGAGACTTAGGCGGTCTGCGCGGAGAGCTTCCGGTACTCCAGCACGGTGTCGATGATCCCGTAGTCCTTGGCCTCTTCGGCGGTCAGGATCTTGTCGCGGTCGGTGTCCTTGCGGACCGTCGCGGCGTCCTTGCCGGTGTGGCGGGCCAGCGTGGTCTCCATCAGCGTGCGCATCCGCTCGATCTCGGCGGCCTGGATCTCCAGGTCGGAGAACTGGCCCTGGATCACACCCTGAAGCGACGGCTGGTGGATCAACACCCGAGCGTTGGGCAGCGCCATCCGCTTGCCGGGAGTCCCCGCGGCCAGCAGCACCGCCGCGGCCGAGGCGGCCTGGCCCAGGCACACCGTCTGAATGTCGGCGCGCACGTACTGCATGGTGTCGTAGATCGCCATCAGCGAGGTGAAGCCCCCGCCGGGCGAGTTGATGTACATGGTGATGTCGCGGTCGGGGTCCAGCGACTCCAACACGAGCAGCTGCGCCATGATGTCGTTCGCCGAAGCGTCGTCGACCTGGACGCCGAGGAAGATGATGCGCTCCTCGAACAGCTTGTTGTACGGGTTGGACTCTTTGACGCCGAAGCTCGAGTGCTCGATGAACGACGGCAGGATGTAGCGCGCCTGCGGCTGGATGGGGTGCTGGGTGCTCACTGGGCTTCTCCGTTGGTGATGTGGCTGGCGCGGGTGATGATGTGGTCGACGAATCCGTATTCGAGGGCCTCCTGGGCGGTGAACCAGCGGTCGCGGTCGGAATCGGCCTCGATGCGTTCGATCGTCTGCCCGGTGAATTCGGCGTTCAGCCGGAACATTTCCTTCTTGATGACGTGGAACTGCTCGGCCTGGATGGCGATGTCGGCCGCGCTGCCCGTCACCCCGCCCAGGGGCTGGTGCATCAGGATGCGCGCGTGCGGAAGCGCGTAGCGCTTGCCCTTGGTGCCGGCCGCGAGGAGGAACTCGCCCATCGAGGCCGCCATGCCCATCGCATAGGTGGCGATGTCGCAAGGAGCCAGCACCATGGTGTCGTAGATCGCCATGCCGGCGCTGATCGATCCGCCCGGCGAGTTGATGTACAGCGAGATGTCCTTGTCGGCGTCCTCGGCGGCGAGCAACAGGATCTGCGCGCACAGCCGGTTGGCGACCTCGTCGTTCACCTCCGAACCCAGGAAGATGATGCGCTCGGAGAGCAAGCGCTCATAGACCGAGTCCGTGAGGTTGAGCCCCTGCGAGGGCGAACGCATGTCAGACACGACTGGGTTACCTGCTTTCTCGAGTTCTTCTATTCACCGACACTAACCAACCTGGCCCACTGTTTCGCGCCCACGCTCCCCCTCAATCGGGCGCTTTCGCTCACAGCGTCAAGACCCGGTCACTCCGCCTCGTCGTCGGAGCCTTCGGTTTCCAACGCCTCGTCGGCGTCCTCGGCCTCCTCCGCCTCGCCGGCCGGCTCAGCTGCGTCGGCCTCCGAACGCTTCCCGAAGAACTCGTCGGTGTCGATGGTGTCGCCCTTGGTGTCGGTGACCGTCGCCGCGCGCACCACTTCGGCGATGGCCAGCCCGCGGCGCACGTCGGCGAACATCGCCGGCAGCTGGTTGTTCTCCTGCAGGTAGCCCAGCAACTGCTGCGGCTCGATGCCGTACTGCCGAGACGTCGCCACCAACCGCTCGGTCAGGTCGTCCTGGCCCACCTGCACCTCGAGCTCGTCGGCCAGCGCGTCCAGCAGAAGCTGCCTGCGGACGTCGGTCTCCGCCGCGGTGCGCGTCTCGCTCTCGAACTCTTCGCGCGTCTTGCCCTGGCCCGCGAGCGCCTCGTCCAGCCTGGCATCGTCGTGGTCGAGGCCGTGCAACGCGCCGTGAATCGTGCTGTCGTATTGCGCCTGCACGATCGCCTCGGGAAGCGGCACGTCGACCTGCTCGAGGAGCGTGTCCAGAGCGGCGTTGCGGATCTCGTCGGCCTGCTGGGCGCGCTTCACCCGTGCGACCTGGTCGCGCAGGTTGGAACGCAGCTCCTCGATGGTGTCGAACTCGCTCGCCAATTGGGCGAACTCGTCGTCGGGCTCGGGGAGCTCGCGCTGCTTGATCGACTTGACGGTGACCGTCACCTGGGCGTCCTGCCCGGCGTGCTCGCCGGCCGCCAGCTGCGCGGTGAACTCCCGGGACTCGTCCACCGAGAGACCGATCAGCGCGTCGTCGAGACCCGCGATCAGCCGGCCCGAACCCACCTCGTGGGACAGGCCCTCCGCGGACGCCCCCGGCACCTCTTCGCCGTCGATGGTGGCCGACAGGTCGATCGAGACGAAATCGCCGTCGGCGACGGGCCGGTCGACCCCGGTCAGGGTGCCGAAGCGGGCGCGCAGCGACTCCAATTCGGCGTCGACGTCGTCGTCACTGACCTCGACCGGATCCACCGAGATGGTCAGCGCGCTCAGGTCGGGAAGCTCGATCTTCGGGCGGACGTCGACCTCGGCGGTGAACGCCAGCTCCTGGCCGTACTCCTTCTTGGTGACCTCGATCTCGGGCTGGCCGAGGGGCTGCACTTCCGATTCCACGACGGCTTGCCCGTACCGCGCGGGCAACGCCTCGTTGACGACCTGGTCGAGCAGCGCCTCGCGGCCGAACCGGGCCTCCAGCAACTTCGCCGGCGCCTTGCCGGGGCGGAAGCCGGGCAGGCGCACCTGCTTGGCCAGCTCCCGGTAGGCGCGCTGGAAGTCGGGCTCGAGTTCGGCGAACGGCACCTCCACGTTGATGCGGACCCGGGTGGGGCTCAGCTGCTCGACGGTGCTCTTCACGGGGGCGCTCCTCGGTGGTCGTTCCTGGCGTTCGGTGGCCGTGTGCATGCGGCAGTGGTCGTGCTGGTCGGGGTGACAGGATTTGAACCTGCGGCCTTCCGCTCCCAAAGCGGATGCGCTACCAAGCTGCGCTACACCCCGCGCTGACCTCGATGATCCTAAGGCCCCGTAGGGCCGGGTTGGCCACAGGCTTCGCGACGACGTCGCAGACCCTCACGGAGCGATCACAAGACCGCGTCGATTAGATTTGATCTTCGTCGACAGCTACAGTCACGCTCGACTAACACATGCGGGCGTAGCTCAATGGTAGAGCCCTAGTCTTCCAAACTAGCTACGCGGGTTCGATTCCCGTCGCCCGCTCTGGATTAAGGATCTGCTCCTAAGAAAGGCGCCATGAGCGACCTCGAAACGGCCGCGGCAATCCAGGGGTCGTGCGCGCCGGAATTCGTTGGAGTGCGCCACGCGTTCGAGCGGAATTTCACAGTCGGTGATGAAGTCGGCGCGGCCGTCGCCGTGTGGGTCGACGGCACGCTCGTCGTCAATCTGTGGGGCGGCTGGGCCGACGCCGCCCACACGCGACGCTGGCGGCAGGACACCCTGACCACGGTGTTGTCCGGCACCAAGGGTCTGTCGGCCACCTGCGTCCACCAGCTGGCCGACCGCGGCGAACTGGACCTGCAGGCCCCGGTGGCCCACTACTGGCCCGAGTTCGGGCAGGCGGGCAAACAGGACATCACGCTGGCGATGGTGATGAGCCATCGCTCGGGCGTGATCGGCCCCCGCACCCGCCTGCGCTGGGAGGACGTCGCCGACTGGGACTTCGTCTGCGCACAGCTGGCCGCCGCCGAACCGTATTGGGAGCCCGGCACCGCCCAGGGCTACCACATGACCACCTTCGGCTTCATCCTCGGCGAGGTCTTCCGGCGGGTCACCGGACGCACGATCGGCCAATACCTGCGTACGGAGATCGCCGAACCGTTCGGCGCCGACGTCCATATCGGGTTGTCGCTGGCCGAACAACGGCGCTGCGCCGAACGCGTCAACAAGCCGCACGCCCGCGACCTGCTGGCCGATGCGCAGGCGCCCGGCTACCCGACGAGCCTCACCGAGCACCCCAAGGCCGCCCTG